>QQUB01000787.1 GCA_008501835.1 Bacteroidota bacterium | reverse complement strand
GCGTCATCACTGGCTTCGATAATGGTTTCCACAACATTACAATCGTTGGAAGGTCCAGCTGCAGCAAGTGCTGCAATTTCATCTACCTCAAGAACGCGGTCATAAAGAGCTATTTCATCAAGAGCTCCATTGATCTTACGTACTCCGGAGTGGTAGTTACCAATTACCAATGGAAGGTCAGTAGTAGAAATGTCTCCGTCAGTTTCATCAAGGATAGAGCCAACTTTTTCCCCATTCAGATAAAGGAAGAGAGAATCCTGAGCCTGATCACGAATACCAATGATGTGATTCCATTCTCCGGCAGGGAAACTGGTTTCATCAATAGCAACACCCAATTGGGTTTTTACTGCATCATCATCGATAGCGAACCTTAACTCACCATCTTTCGTAGCAATGGTATACCAGTGGCCATTTCCGTTTGGAAGGTGTGTTCCGTCATTTTTGTTATCACCTTTCAGCAGGAGTGTCATTTCTCCTGTGTTACTGAATGGGTCAACTTTCGCCCAAAGAGCGATGGAGAAACTTTCTCCCTCACCAAAGTTGATAGCAGCTTTGTCATCCACCCAAATCACTGCTTCAGGTTTGGTAGAACCTGCAAAGTTTATAGAGTTACCAACACCACAATCTTCACGAGTGATTCCATTACCACTCAAAATGGTACCGAAAGCGCCACCTACACCGTCCTCGACAGTTTCTTCAGCACCTTCAAAACTATACTGAGCTACAGGGCCTGAAATTGGAATTTCAATTCCATCAGGTTCTACACCGAGCAAAAATTTAATCAGGTTATGGAAAGCCACCGTACTTTCAGGAGTAAAGGCATAGTAGTTTCTCACTTTCGGGCTTGAACTGTCATCTGAACCCATAGAGAATGTTGCTCTTTTTCCAGCAAGAGTGGTTTCTGATCCTGGGTAAGTTTCTACTCCGGCATCCCAGTAAGCCATGGCAACAACTCCATCACCAGGGCCTCCTTCGTGGGTAAGTGTTGCCAGAAGGGTAGCATTGTGGTTGGCTTCAAAAGTATCAGCTCCGTATCCGATATAGTCATACATCCAGGTATGGAATCCGATTTCACCATCTTCATCCTCATCAAGGCCCGTAAAAACAGGATGGTCTGCAATGATGACATTGGTTACCCTGTCCATATCAACCGTAGAGGCATCTGAAACTTCTCTGGAAGCAGAAGTAGTATTGATAAGTTTGAGTCTTGTACTACGCATCAGGTATGTTGAAAGTGTAATGATTGGTGTTTCAACAGCAGCCCAGTCGGCTGCATCCGTAAAGTCACCACTACTTACTCCTCTTCCCAGGATTACCAGATCGTAGTTGGCTAATGCTTCATATGAAAATTCAAAATCAGGAGTAACCTGAATATCATTAGGGTCGTTGTAAGTTACATCAACGTTAAACCCACGCTGGCGTAAGTCACTGATAAGCACTTGTTCCTCTAAAATTCCTGTTGAATCAACATCTTTCGTGATAAAGGCAATGCTGTAATCTGATGGGTTGAATACATCCCCAGTACCCGTATATAATTCAGCAGGTATGGCAGGGCCTTCTCCCGGAGCATAGGCTCCATCGGTCGTCCAGACCATCCAGTCAACAATAGCGCCTTCACTATTACTACCACTACAGTCAGCTACCTTGAGCTGTTTGTCAGAGGTGGAATTGGTGGTAACACCACTTATGAAAGGTGTTGGGGATTCATCGATATAGACATCGACGTTTGCTCCATTCATTGCTACACGATAAATATGCCATTCGTGAACATCAAAGCCAAGATCTGCAGAAACATCTGCGTTGTCCAGCTCTACCTTATTGCTGTACTTCACGAAGAGTTTTTCCCGCAGCCCCGTATTTCCATTTCTGATTTCAATATCGAAAAGGTTGTTCAGTGTGTCTATATTCGGGTAACCTTTCATTCTGATGGCAAAAGTGAACTCGGATCCTGTCCAGGTGTCAAAGTCCAGTTTATAGGCCATTCTGCCAGCTTCATCAGGAGATAAATAGTCCAATACAAAGTTACCAGGTATATCAGCATCTTCTTCTACACTAGCAGCAGTATTGGCACCGGGCTCATTACAGCTTCCGCCAAAGGCAGGGTCATTGTCACCAGGAAGGACACTACCGTCATAGACGGACCATTCCTGAGCAAACAGACCAGTTGTTAAGAGAAGTAAAAAAACGAAAAGTAGATTTTTCTTTTTCATAAGATATTTTTTAATTAATGAAAAGGAGTAGCTTAAGTTGTGGTTGTAAGCAATTGAAAATCAAATGCTTATTGTGTGTTTTGTTTTTATTGAGTGTTTTACACCATAGGCATTGAAATACTTTTGGTTAGTTAAATGGTAAGTAGATTGTCTTTCGAAATTGTCAGTGTAAATGAAGTTTGAGAGGGGGGCACCCGGGATTAATACCCCGGGTTTTGATAACTTTCGCCGTCGGTCATAGCATCTATCTGACTTTGAGGGATAAACCTCAATCCATGATATTGCTGTATGAATGGAGCTGCATCATGATTATATGTCTGAACTCTTTCAACCAGTTTTCCTGTGCGTTTTAAGTCAAAAAAGCGCTGGAATTCAGTAGCCAGTTCCCGAGCCCTTTCATCAAGGATGAAATCGATATCTAGAACATCTTCTGTGACCATCATATCAGCCTCTTTTCCTTCTACAGAGCGTGCTTCCCGAAGTTCGTTGATGAATCCAAGGGCTACATCAGCTTTTCCCTGCATGAGTTCTGCTTCTGCAGCGATGAGGTACATTTCAGAAATCCTGAATACATATGCATCACGTTTGCTGAAAGCAGTTGCCAGCTGCGGGCGGGTTGGGTCCTGGTATTTTTTGGTAATAGGGAAGTAGAATTGTCTGTTGATGACAGCATCATTCAAACTTCCATCTTCCAGATACATGTCGTTAATATCGATCATCAAATACCCTTTGTCAGGGTTCAGGTGGAAAATTTCATTTTGAAGCCTTTTAGCCTTCTGGTCAGCAGGAACAGGGTTCTTGTAGAAAACAATAGCGGTGTCTCCAACTGCAAACATTGGCTCGGCCCACAGTTCCATTGGTACCGGAATTTGTTCACCATCGATAAAAAGAAACGGGAACCACTTTGGAAGAACATCTTCGCTGTTGGCATACCAGGTGGTTTTGAATGAACCATAGAATCTTTCATCAATGGTTTCATCAAAAAGATCGATGTGATACTTTGTTGGTGCCCAACGCTGGAATCCACGTCCATTTTCGAGGTCTCTGACCATTCCCCAGCTCAGGTTTTCGTATCTGATCTCCCACATAAGGTGTCCCTGGTTTCCTCCTTCTCTTTGAATAAGCCCGGCTGTATTGAATAAATTACCATCTACATCTGTAAACTGAGCGTTGGTAAATGTTGGATCGTCACTGTAATTTACAGCCCAGATAATCTCCTGATTTTTAATATTGTCAATATCCCAAATAGCTTCCCAGTCATCTATTAACTGGTAATTATAATTATTGATCACATTTTGAGCATAGGTGGAAGCCTCACTGTAATTACCCATGTACAGGTTTACACGGGCCAGCATGGCTTCAGTTGCCGCCTTGGTTGCTCTGCCATAATCTGCACCGGTTGCTTCATCAGGAAGTACTGCAAGCGCTTCTTCAAGATCCTGCAGGATTTGGGCTCTAAAGGTTTCAACCGGAGTGCGGTTGGCAGTTCTCGTTGCTCCTTCTGATGGTTCGGTGGAGAAATGAACTCCTCCCCAGATTTCTGAGATCAACCAGAGGTAATGAGCTCTAAGGTATTTTACTTCAGCCCTTCTTTGCTCCCGCATTTCTTCACTGGAAAACGGCACCTCATCTATTCGTGTTAAAACAATGTTACAGTTGTTCAATGCTTTGTAAAATTCTCTCCAGATTGCACCCACTCTATCCTGTTCCTCATCGGTTGTGAAGGTTTCGTATGTGCAAAAACCAATGGATCTGTTATCAAGTCCCCAGGTAAATAAATCAGTACCTACTTCGGTGAGATCCCAGGCATTTTCCTTGCCATACCAGGCTCTCAAAGACACATAACAGGAATTGATCAGGGTTTCGAAAGTCTCTTCTGAGGCCACGATTGACTCAGAGTTTTCTCCACTTCTGAAGTCCTCTTCCAGGAAACTTTCACAGCTTCCGAAGCAAAGGATGGCGATGAATATGAATATATATTTTTTCATGATCGTTTTAATTGTTGTTTATTTGATTAAAAGCTAACTTCAAGTCCACCAACCCAAAGTCGGGCAAGAGGATAGTTTATACTTCCACCTCTTTCCGGATCAATCCCGTCAAACATATTGGAATAGAGAATGGCAGTGTTTCGGCCACTGGCGTAAACCCTTACGGAATGGAACGGACTTTTATTCATCAAACCTTGTGGTAAAGTATATCCTAGGGTCATGTTCTTGATCTTGATGTAGGATCCATCGACATAACTTAAAGTACTTTCATATGGCAACTCAGCTCTCGTGGCGTCGTATCTTGGATAATTGTTGGTTGGATTTTCAGGAGTCCAGTAATCTACTGCGATCATGTTGTCATACATTCTTGGATCGTAGTCGTAAGCTCCGGCATCCACCAATTGACCCATTTTGGCGAAAATGTTAATGGAAAGATCAAAACCTTTAAAAGAGAATGTATTGATCAAACTTCCACTCCACATTGGTCTCGGAGTACCCAGGATTACGCGATCTTCAAAATCGATAACACCATCTTTGTTTACATCTTCCACCTTGATTTCACCAGGGCCGGTAAACAACTCATTATCTTCTTCGCCTAATTGCCAGATACCAATTTTGTTGAAATCATAGTGAACACTAATCGGATGCCCGACAAACCATAGGTTCCCCTCATCTTCCGTCAGTCCGGAGGTAAGAGCAACAATCTCTTCCCGAGAACCGAAGTAGGAAACTACGGTGTTCCATTTAAACCCTTTCCAGTTAATGTTTACAGATTGGAGGTATAATTCCCAACCCCATGATTTGGTTTCTCCAGCATTGATAAATACGTTATCAAAACCTGATGTCGGAGGAAGCTGGTCTTCGAGTAACAATCTGTCAGTTCTTGCTGAGAACAGGTCGAAACTTCCCGACAATCTGTTGTTGAAAAATCCAAAATCAAGGCCTATGTTTGCTTGTCTGGTGCGCTCCCATTGCAGGTCCTTACTGGCCAGTGCAACCGGGCGGAAAGCAAAGGCTGCATTTTCAGTGCCTGGTTCACCAAATTCATAATATAAAGGATTGACGTTCAGACTTGCAGCAGTGGAGTATGGGGAAATAGAAGCGTTTCCGGTAGCTCCATAACCCAATCTCAACTTTAAGTCAGAAAGGAAATCGATATTTTGAAATAAGTTTTCTTCCTTAACTCTCCATGCTAAACTTGCTGATGGGAAGAAACTCCATTTATTTCCGGCACTCAATTGTGAGGCTCCGTCATATCGTCCGGATAAGCTAACTACATATTTGTCAAATAATGTATAATTGATTCGGCCAAGAAATGAAACCAGTGCAGTTTCACTCAGGTTACTTTCTGTTGTTACATCCTGATTGGTCCCAAGGTTATACCATAGGGAGCGGTCAAATTGCTGGTTTTGGCCATCAATACCGTAAAACTCATATTTGTCATATTGTACCTCGTGCACCCCGGTTACCGTTAACCGGTGGTTGCCAAAATCTCTTTTATAAGTAAGGATATTATTCCAAAGGTAGCCGAAATCGTCGTTCAGATCAACGCCGGAGACAGTCATACCCTCTGTAGGTACCTTTTGCGGATACATAAACCCGAATAATCCATAATTCAGATCGACGTTGACGTTGGTTCTGAATGACCAGTACTCATTCGGAGTTATCTCTGCATAGAAATTGGAGAAAATCCTTGTATCCTTTTCTTCCTGGATATCTTCCAGCCACGCCAAAGGACTCTTTCTTGGATTGGCGAAGTTGGGTTGGAAAATATAGTTTCCAAGAGTGTCATAGGCTTCTACGATCGGTGAACTTCTAATAGCGTCTGTAAATCTTGGTCCTCTGCCGTCTCTCATTTTGCGGGACAAAATATTGGAGGTACCTACCTTTATATAGTCATTAACTTTGGCGTCCAGATTAAGACGGAAAGTAAATCTTTCAAAATGGTCGGCGATGACCACACCTTCTTCATTGTAATAACTCAAGGATGTACTGTACAGCAGCCTGTCGTTCCCGCCTTCAAAGGCCAGGTGATAATTTTGCTGGGATCCCGTATTGGCAACCAGATCCTGCCAGTCTGTATAGGTACCGTTTTCAACCCCATCAACTTCTGAACCCAAAAATGCATTTTGAATGGCTGGCTCAGTTCCCCAATCATAGATATCTTTCCTGGCATCAATTTTCGCCTGGATATAACCCTCTCGGTCATAAACCGGGATCTTTTGAAATGGGTCTGAAACACCATAATATGTATTTACCCGGATACGTGATGTTCCGGCAACCCCTCTTTTAGTGGTGATCAAAACAACACCATTCGCTCCACGGGAACCATAAATAGCCGTAGAAGAGGCATCTTTAAGGATTTCGATTGATTCGATGTCCTCAGGACTAAGATCAATGTTATCACCATATGGAATCCCGTCAACCAGGATCAGGGGACCATTGGATGCCCTCAGCGAACGTTCACCACGAATCAACAAATCTACATCTGAACCTGCTCGTCCGTTATCTCTGGTAATGTCAACTCCTGCAATTCGCCCTTGCAGGGCTTCAAGTACGTTTCCGGCTCTTACATCTGTCAGGGCTTCATCTTTAACAGAAATGATGGAGCCGGTGACATCACTTTTGCGCATGGAACCATATCCTATGACCACAACTTCTCCAAGATCTGTCGAGGTCTCCTGCATGAGTACATTTATGAGGGTTTGGTTTCCAACCCAGATGTCCTGTGTTTCATAGCCTGTATATGAAAATATGAGC
>QQUB01000309.1 GCA_008501835.1 Bacteroidota bacterium | reverse complement strand
AAAAAATTTGACAGGATTCATCACTGGTTTAATAGTTATTGGGAGGAGGATTGTCACACTGAACCATGGTAATTTTTAGGACTAAATATTAAATCTGGTTAGATTATTATAATCTATGATTATTAAGACACTTTTTTTCTGAATAACTACTTTTCAACCCGAAAGGTATTTCGAGATGATCATCAGTTAGGCTTTCCTTCAGGTGGTTGTTAAGTTGGAAGTTATAGCCAAATTCCGAATTTCTACCATCAGAGAGGAATAATAATTTCTTAAATTCAAAAACAGGCCGCATCAATCAAGTTGGTGCGGCCTGATCTAATAGAATGAAATTGAGTTTGAATTCTTTAATTAATTTATTGGAGCCCCCTAATCCTTCACCTCAACAGCATTCTTCCCGGCAAGATCAAGAATAAACGCATACTGCAATGCACGATCCTTGTAGCGCTTGAATCTACCGGAAGCGCCGCCGTGGCCGGCTTCCATGTTTGTATGGAGGAAGAGTGGATTATTATCGGTTTTCATCTCACGTAGTTTGGCTACCCATTTGGCAGGTTCCCAATATTGTACCTGAGAATCATGTAGTCCGGTAGTGACCAACATAGCCGGGTAATCCTTTGCCTCCACATTGTCGTAAGGAGAATACGACTTCATGTACTCATAATAGTCTTTGTCTTTTGGATTTCCCCATTCGTCAAATTCACCTGTGGTAAGCGGAATGCTCTCATCTAACATGGTAGTCACCACATCTACAAACGGTACTGCCGCCACAACGCCATTCCACAGGTCAGGACGCATATTGACAACCGCACCCATCAACAGACCGCCGGCACTACCACCCATAGCATACACTTTACCTTTGGAAGTATAATTTTCGGCAATCAGGTGTTCTGCACAATCGATAAAGTCGGTGAAGGTATTTTTCTTCTTGAATTTTTTGCCATCTTCATACCACCAGCGACCCATTTCCTCTCCACCACGAATATGTGCGATGGCATAAACGAATCCACGGTCTAGCAAACTCAGACGCATGGCACTAAAACTAGGTTCCATGCTGTATCCGTAAGAACCATATCCATAAAGCATCAAAGGAGCCGATCCGTCAATTTTGGTGCCCTTGCGGTAAACGATGGAAACAGGTACTTCTACGCCGTCACGAGCTTTGGCAAATACGCGCTCTGTTTTATAATTCACCGGATCAAAATCACCAACGACTTCTTCCTGTTTCAGGAGTTCCATGTCCTTTGAATTCATATTGTAGTCGTAAGTAGAATTTGGCGTTGCCATCGACTGGTATCCAATACGTAATACTTCTGTATCGAAATCAGGATTGGTGGAAACATAAGCCATATAAGCCTCTTCCGGGAAGTCGATATAGTGACCTTCTCCCTCCCACGGGTCGACAAAGATCTGGCGGATGCCTTTGATCCTTTCGGATAATACGAGGTGGTTTTTGAAGACTTCCATGCCTTCCAGTAAAACATCTTCACGATGAGCTACCACTTCAGTCCAGTTTTCCTTGCCGGTATTGTCTTCCGGAGTAGCCATCAAACGGAAGTTTTTGGCATCCAGATTGGTTCTGATATAAAATTTATCGCCGAAATGATCGATGGAATACTCGAGATTGCCTTCAATATCTCTTGGTTCAAAGACTCTGAATTCACCATCAGGATTGTCAGCTTCAAGGATCTTGAATTCCTGGGTCATGGTATGATAAGATACCATGACAAGGTATTTTTCAGATTTGGTTTTGCCAATTCCTACACCAAAGGTTTCATCTGCTTCGTGGTAGACTTCCACGTCATCTTCAACCGGTGTGCCCAGTTTATGTTTGAAGATTTTATACGCCCGAAGAGCAGCATCTTTTTTAGTGTAAAAAACCGTTTTATTATCATTGGCCCAGGTCATCCCACCGGTGGTGTTAGGAATTTGATCAGGGAGTAATTCGCCAGTTTCGAGGTTTTTGAAACGCAGGGTGTATTTTCTACGACTCAGGGTGTCTTCCCCATATCCAAGAATTTTGTTATTTGGACTGACCGATCGACCTGCGACGGCGTAATATTCGAAACCTTCAGCAAGGTCATTTACATTGAGCATTACTTCTTCCTCAGCATCCAGTGATCCTTTTTTACGGCTGTGGATCGGATATTCGTTGCCTTCCTCATAACGAGTGATATAATAGTAACCATTGTATTTGTATGGAACGGACATATCCGTTTGCTTGATCCGGCCTATCATTTCTTCGTAAAGCTCTTCCTGAAAAGCCTTGGTGCCTTCCATGCCGCCATCAGTATAGGCATTTTCAGCATTCAGGTAATCAATTACTTCCTGGTCCTCCCGTTGGTTGAGCCAGTAATAATTATCGACCCTGGTATCATCATGAATGGTCAGTTCTTTAGGCTCTTGTTTGGCAGCGGGTGCTTCGAGCCCGTCGATACTAATGGCACTTATGCCTGTAGTTTCCTCTACTTGATTATCCTGATTACAGGAGGTGATGACCAATGCTGACATCAGAAAGAGGGCAATAGCCAGCAATGGTTTTACTTGATTTTTAAACATCATTTTTTGTTTAACAGGTGATTAAAATATGGATTTGTTTAAGAAATTGAAAATTAAAGAATTATCTAATTTTTTTGGTAATTATTCAAAGATAATTGAATTGGGAAAAGTGTTCAGTATGGAGATAATAGTAGTGTCCTCTGCATTACCCTATATCATTGTTTTGTCAAAAAAATATTTACGCTTGTTCAGAGGGGAGGTATTCCTTTAACTTCGCATCGTTTTTCCTTACGGGAATTAAACAGGTATTGAAAAAGAAAATCGAACAAAATGCAACAGATAATTGAGCACATCCCCATTTTAACAACTATTCTCGCCATAGTTTTTGCCGTTGAAATATTTAAACATTATCAAAGAAGAAAAACTACATACCTGCTGTGGTGGACCATTGGAGTATTGACATTTGGTCTGGGAACCCTGGCGGAAAGTGTAAACACTTTATTCGGCTGGTATGCGATAAACCTCAAATACTGGTATATCATTGGGGCGTTATTAGGTGGGTTTCCATTAGCACAGGGATCTGTTTTCCTGCTAATGAATAAAACTTTTGCCCGGGTCACAACCGTTATTTTTGTAGCATTGATACTGGTAGCTTCGGTTTGCGTGGTGCTGACTCCATTATCCATTCCGGAAGATTATGATTTCAAATTGACCGGATCGGTATTTGCCTGGCAATGGGTAAGATTATTTTCCCCCTTTATCAATATATATGCTTTCATTTTTTTAGTTGGGGGAGCCATTTATTCTGCTTACAAATATTATCGGCAGGGTATCAGGGAAGCACCTTTTAAAGGAAATATTTTTATTGCTATTGGCGGTTTACTTCCAGGGATTGGAGGCACTTTTACGCGGATGGGATATGTCGAGGTCCTTTTTCTTACCGAATTAATAGGATTGTTCCTGATTTATTATGGTTACAGGATCATTAAACTTGAAAAAAGGAAGGATTATCAAATTGCTCAGTAAAAAGACAGAATTACTTTTTTTAATCAAATTCACGGCAGGAATTGTCATTTAAGGTTTCACCACAGGGTACACAGGGAAGGCACAGAGTACACTGAGACAACATGAAACTCCTGAAACCATTTGAAACTTATTCCATCCACATACTTAAATGAAATTATCCAGATTCTCCTCCCAGGAATATTGATTGAAAATGACTTTATATCCTCTTGTATTCAGATTCAGTTTGTTTTTCAGGATACGTTTGATACCACTTTTTCCTCCAAAATCTCCAAGATACCAAAGCATTAAACGACTGACAGAGATAGTCTTATTATCCTGATCGATTGTCGTTTCATTTTCCAGGAAGGATAGGGTAGCGGTTTTGAGTTGCTGATCAATTTTATCAGCGGAGTAAAAGGCAATGGGCGGGCAGCTTTTGGCTCCGCAATTCAAGGCAAAATGGATGCGATAGTCGATTTTTTTAACGGCAAGTTGTTTGATGGCTTTGGAGAGGAATGGATTTGGGAAAAACCCGAAGGAGTATTTAAATCGTCCCTTTCTCAGAATTCCGTGTTCGATGTCATCGAGGCTCCATTTTTTTCCTGCGATGGTTACCAGTTTTTTTCTGTAGATATCTGGTTTGTCAACGTTTTGATATTTTCTGAGGATAAGGAAATAGGCGTTATAGATGTTGATCCAAAAGGCTTTTTTTTGGCCGTCTGTTTTTAATTGAATGTGAAGTTGGGAATGGAGATATTGTTCTAACTCGGACGTCAGGCTATCTGAAGGCTGCTCATTTTTTACAGACAACAGAATTTGTTCTGATAATGTAATTAAATCTTTCATTGGAAGGGATTTAACCGCTATGTGCGCAAGGAATACGCAAGGTGCGCAAAGACAGGTTTTTTCAGAAGCTCCCTATTCTTCATCAAAAATAAATACCTCTTCGATGGTCAGGTCAAACACCTTGGCAATATCATAGGCTAGCTTCAAGGAGGGGTTGTATTTCCCTTTTTCAAGAAACACAATGGTTTCCCGCCGCACATTTACCTTCAGGGCCAGATCATTTTGTGTTAGGTTGAATTTGGCCCGTAATTCTTTTATTCTATTAACCATTCAGCCCACGTTTTACAATTATTCTGGAAATATAAAATATTAAAGCAGAGAGTAAAATTCCTCCTCCAATCATTGATTCTGTATTTGGAAAACTATCTTTCAAAAGAAATATAAAAAGCCAAAGATACATCGATGCCATATAGGCATAATAACCCGATTTATACTTGATTTGTGTACTCAGTTCATCCTCGGCAGGGAATCCTTTTTTGGCTTCATTTTCTTTTCTGATGGATCCAATCAGTGCAATTACGCCGAAAATTATAATCAAAAGAAAAATGACCAGGTTGAGCCCGTTAAATAAATCAACTCCTTTTTGATACGCGATATACCCCAAGACTATCATCATGATAATGATAGAAGTAATCATTAATATTATTCTGTTCTTTTGCATAATTTGAAGTATTAATACTCAAGACAAGTTCGTAGAATATTCAACCATTGTTGGCTGATAATTTCATTGACAAACCAGTATGATCTTATTGTTCAAATTTGATTCGCCCGATAGATAAAATTGACCAGCTGATGATAAAGGTCAGGGCCATGCCAATCATTCCGGAAGCCAATATCCAGTTTAAACCAATTGTGGTGTGACTTTGAATATAGATCAGTATCACCCACAAGAAGACGCCAATGTAGAAGGAAAGAGCCGCAGCTTTTTGAGTGATTTTTTTTGACATCTCATCGTCTTCAGGGAATCCTTGTTGTTTGTTTCTAAATCGGTTATATCCGAAATATACGCCCAAAGCAAAAAAGACTACAATTATTCCAACAAAAATGAACTCCAGTAGAGATGCCGGAGCCTCATTCGGTTGGATAATCCATAAACCTGAAAGCACCAGAGACCAGGTCAAAATAAAAACAGGCCAGAAAATCGTTTTCATAATAAATCAATTCAATGTTAGAAATAATTAACATAAAGTTAGAAATATTTAACATTAAAGTCAAGTATTATTACGAAAAGAAATTCCAGCCTATATAATTAATAACAAACTATGATAATCGATTAGCTGAGATAATTCCTCAATCCATAACTGGCCAGTACCCCTTCCCCGGTAGCCGCAGCTACCTGGGCAATGGCCCCTTCACGGGCATCACCTGCAGCAAAAATTCCTTCAACACTTGTTTCACCGTATCCCGAGGTTTTAATGAACCCCTGTTCATCCACTTCTACAATATCCTTAAAGGCACCGGTATTCGGCACCAGCCCGATAAAAATGAAAGCACCATCTGCGAAGAACTCCTTCATTTCACCACTTTGCTTATCCTTCGTTTTTAATCCTTTAAAGGATCCGTCCTCATTTTGAACGAATTCTACGGGCTCGTGATTTTTAACAACCTCAATGTTCTCAATCCCCGGTAATTTTTCGATGTATGTTTCAGAGGCCTTGAAGGTTTCATTTTTGTTGATGATGGTTACTTTTTTGACAAAAGTCGACAAGAAAATGCTTTCCTCAAGAGCACTGTTCCCACCACCGATGACAAGGATCTCTTTGTCGCGGTAAAACGCTCCATCACAGGTGGCACAGAAATGTACGCCTGAGCCAATGAGTTTGTCCTCATTGGGAATGTGCAATCTCCGGTAGGAAGAACCGACAGATAAAACCACTGATTTTGCATAATAATCTCCCATGTTTGTCTTTATGGTAAACTGGTTATTTTCCTTGATGATGTTCTTAACCTCAACCCCGGTTTCGATCTTCGCACCATATGTTTTTGCCTGGTCAGCCATTTTATCCATCAATTCCGGTCCGGAGATATTGGTGAATCCCGGGTAGTTCTCGATCAATTTGGTCAAAGAAGCATTGCCTCCAATGTTTTTCTTTTCCAGGATCAAAGTGCTGAATTTATCCCGCTGCGCATATATGGAAGCTGTCAAACCTGCAGCTCCTGCGCCAACTATGATGGAGTGAAAAACCTCTTTGGAGGAAGTATCTCCAATCTTTAATACATCCTTGAGGACAGCATTGTCAGGATTGGAATAAGCAACATCATCAATCAAAATGGTTGGAATAATCCGCTTGCCTTTATTGATTTCAACGACTTTATCAGTAGCCCATTCGTACACATCTACATCAATGAACTGAAAATTAATATTGTTGTTACGAAGATAGCTTTTTGCCCTTCTGCAATCCGGGCACCAATCGGCTCCGAACATCACAACTTTTCCAGTTTTATTAATCCCTAAAACAGCAGCAAGCTGCGCATTATCTGGATTAGTATATGATTTATCATCAATGATGATGGTTGGGATGATTCTTTTGCCGTTATTGATGGTTTCCACCAAATTGGTAGCTTTTTCATCCAGATCCACATCGATGAATTCGAAGTCAATTTTATTGTCGTTT
>QQUB01000748.1 GCA_008501835.1 Bacteroidota bacterium | reverse complement strand
CTAAAACTCTTCGAAAAAATTCCATTATATCAAACCCTACTCCTTACCTTTGCGTTTCCTTATTGAAAGCCTGTCAGGCCTACATTTCATTTGGTTTGATGGGGCAAAATTACAGGAAAACCGAGCAAAAGCAGATATTATTTAATTATGGCGAAATTATCGATTGATCTTAAAGAGGGGAAGCTTAAAAAGGAGAGTGATGTTATTATCGGAATAGACCTTGGAACGACCAATAGCCTTGTCGCATTTATTAAAGATGGTGACCCTTTGGCCGTAAAAGATGAAAAGGGAAAAAGTTCCTTAATGCCTTCGATTGTCCATTTTCAGGAGGACAATAAAGTTATTGTTGGCGAGATTGCCAAACAAAAACTCGTTACAGATCCGGGCAATACAATCTATTCGGTAAAAAGGTTGATGGGAAAGGCTTTTAATGATTTATCAGGGCATGAAGATTATTTCGGATATACAATAATTGATGATGATACCGAAAGTCTTGTTAAAATAAGGGTTCGGGATTCATTTTTCTCACCTATTGAATTATCGGCCGAAATCCTAAAAGGTTTGAAAGCAAGGGTAGAGCAGGTACTGGATGAAACGGTTACCAAGGCGGTAATTACGGTTCCGGCATATTTCAATGATACTCAGCGCCAGGCAACCAGGGACGCCGGAAAGCTCGCCGGTCTGGACGTTTTGAGAATTGTCAATGAGCCTACAGCGGCTAGTCTTGCTTATGGGATCGGAAGAAAGGAAGAAGAAGATAAAACCATTGCTGTATATGATCTGGGTGGTGGAACCTTTGATATTTCCATTCTGAGTATCCACGATGGGATATTTGAAGTTTTATCAACCAATGGAGATACTTACCTCGGTGGAGATGATTTTGACCGTAAACTCATCGATTATTGGTTGGAACAAACAGGATTGAAACGCTCAGAATTGATTGAGCAGAAAGATCTAAGTCAGGCTATTCGATTATTGGCGGAAGATGCCAAAAAGCAATTGTCTTTTGAAGAACATTTTTCCGGAAGCATAAATGGTCATGAAGTGTCCATTACCAGAACAAAATTTGAGGAACTCATTAAACCATTGGTCGACACTACAATTGACAGATGTAAATCGGCCATGCAAGATGCCGGGTTGACGGTTGACAAGGTTGACCATGTTGTTATGGTCGGTGGTTCAACCAGAGTGCCTCTTGTTAAGGAAACAGTTTCTGCATTTTTCGGACAACAGGTTTATGATAAACTGGACCCTGATGAAGTTGTGGCGCTTGGCGCGGCTATCCAGGCTGATATCCTTGCGGGAAATAATAAAGATATTTTATTACTTGATGTCACTCCATTGTCCCTTGGAATTGAAACCGTTGGCGGACTGATGGATGTAATCATTCCAAGGAACAGCAAAATACCTGTTAGGGTGGGAAGGCAATATACTACCTCAATTGACGGGCAGAAAAACCTGAAGGTAGCTGTTTACCAGGGAGAGCGGGATCTTGTTGAACACAATAGAAAATTGGGAGAGTTCATTTTGAGAGGAATTCCTCCACTGGCTGCGGGATTACCGAAGATCGAAATTCATTTTCTTTTGGATGCCGACGGAATTTTGAGAGTAAAAGCCAAGGAGTTGCGTTCCGGGGTGGAACAGGAAGTGGAGATACGTTCACAGTATGGGATCAGCGAGGAAGAAATGGCTAAAATGTTACTGGAATCCATTAAAAATGCGGAGGGTGATGTAGCCATCCGTGCTCTTTTGGAAGCCAGGAATGAAGCCAATAATATCATACTTTCAGCTGATAGATTTTTGGAGCAGAACCACGCTATTCTTTCCGAGGAAGAAATATCAAAAACCATTGGCCTGGCAGGAATCCTTCGAGAAAAAGTAAACGGTACTGATAAAGATGCCATTAATGTGGCTATGCAAAACCTCAATGATTTTACCAATCCCTTGGCTCACAGAGCCATGGATAAGGCAATTGCCTCAGCTATGAAAGGTAAAAAAATTGAGTAATTTGTTATTTTCATCTTCTAACCAGCAACTGAACCATGTCCAAAAAAAGCAAAAAACATCGTACCGGTATAGTATTCTCTACAAATCCTGATTTTGAATATTCCTATGAAGATGACAACCAGGAAGTAGAAGAAGCTCCTGCGGGGCAGCAAAAACTCCGTGTTTTCATTGATCGCAAAAAGCGTAAAGGAAAAGAAGTAACCCTGGTTACCGGCTTTGCTGGGCCAGAAGACAGATTAAAAGAGATCGGGAAGATCCTGAAGACAAAATGTGGCGTTGGAGGATCTGTTAAAGATGGTGAAATTTTGATTCAGGGTAACCATCGGGATAAAGTAGTCGAAATCCTTAAGGGACTTGGATATACTCAAACAAAAAAAGCTGGCGGTTAACCGCCAGCTTTTTTTTATGCAATTCAAAATTATTACTTTTTCTTCTTGCCGCCTTTCTGTTCCTGAATCTTTTGCTGCTCTTCCATCGCAGCCTGCAATCGTTCACGGAAACCGGATTTCTTTTTCGGCTTTTTCTTGTAAGCTTCCAGTTCCGCCTTGATCTTATCCTGATCGATAATGTAGTTCTTAGTCACAATCGTCTGGACAATATTCAGTACATTACTTGCCAGCAAGTAAGCAGTCAGAGCTGATGCATAACTATTGAAGAAACCAAGGAACATTACCGGCATCAAATACTGCATATATTTCATTGCAGGGTTAGCCGACATATCCATGTGCCTTGAATTATAATAGGTATAGATCAACATGGAGATGGCCCACAAAATGGTAAAGAGACTGATATGGTTTCCAAATCCCATAGGAATGGTAAATGGAAGATGAATTACAGAATCATAAGTAGAGAGGTCTGTTGCCCACAAAAATGACTGCTGGCGGAATTCAATAGCAGCAGGGAAAAAGCGGTACAGGGCAAACCATATCGGCATTTGTAAAACCATTGGCATACAACCTCCCAGCGGATTGGCTCCGTATTCCTGGTAAAGCTTCATGGTTTCCATTTGCTGGGCCTGTTTGTCATCCTTGTTCTTATCCTTCATTTTCTCCAGCCTTGGCTTGAGGGCCTGCATTTTTGACTGTGAGTATAACATTCTATACGTCAAAGGATAGAGCAATGCCTTTACAAACAGTGTAAGCAAAATGATGGCAATACCCATATTACCTACCAGATTCTGAAGGAAATTAAAGATAGGGCGGATTACCCACCTGTTAATGGTCCCAAGAATACTTCTTCCAAAGGCAACGATGTACTCTCGTTCATCATCGTAAGTTCTCAGCAAATCAAAATCATTTGGGCCGATGTAATAATTCATGGCAAATGTTTCACTGCTGGAGTGATTGAATGGAATATCCAGTTCTACTTTTGATATCTTAAGGTCTTCCAGCTCATCATCGAGCGTTTCTACCTCAAAGACCCCTTTGGAAAACCCTTGTTCAGCAATCAGCATGCTGTTGAAAAACTGGTTGGCATCAGAGGTCCACTGAATGCGACCTTCCGGTGTTTCAGTATCGCTGCGGGTCCAGGAACAATAGTCCGGATCATCATCCATTTTCTTAAAGTGAACGGTAGAATATGTTTTTTCAAAACGTACACTACGCTCAATTTTGTCCATGAAGTTGATCTTGGACAGTTTGATGGACGACGCATCTGCAGCAAGTACAGAATGCAGATTCTCAAACTTAACGTCATAATCAAGCTGATAGGAACCTTCTTTTAGTTCATAGGATTGCTCAAAATACCCTCCATTTGCAGCCATGGCCCTGAAGACAACTTTATTCTTATCAGCGTCTACATCAAAATAAAGATCACTTGTTTTTACACCGCCGGTAGGCATGTTGGCGATGGGTAAAAAGTATTCAAATTTATTCTTTTCATCTTCCAGGAGATAGAGCGGTAATTTTACTTCCTTGCCTTTCTCATCCTCAATGGCTTTTTTGAAGTTTTTAAGTTCAACAATCTTGATCTTACCTCCCTTGCTGGAAAAGGAAATGGTCATGAGATCATTTTCAATAGTCACTTCTTCTTCCTCACCTGATGCTGCAGGAGCAAAAGGGCCATAGGCACCTGCCAACTGAAGCTGTTGCAGTGAATCGGTTACTTGTTGAGGAACAGTAACCTGAGTAGACTGTCCGCTTGTATCAATGGTGGTGGTAACTTCTGTACTTTCTGCCTGCTGTTGAACCAGTGCAACAGAATCTCTGTATCGTTGCTGAGCCTCTCTCTCCTCCGGCGAAGGAGCAGTAAAGTACTGATACGCAGCAAGCATAAGGAAAATTAAAACAAGACCAGTTATGGTATTCCTGTCCATTTATGTGTATTTTAGTTTTTAGAGAAGACTTACAAAAATGCTCCCCTTTTCATTCCGGACGCAAATGTACAATTTTGTTTAGGATTGCCCGAAATTAAAGAATAAAGAATGGATGATAATCTGTCAAAATTAGACAAAACCCCGCTTATGGCTTACCAGCGGCCCCTTTATGTGGTTGCTGATTGAAGGCTTAATAAACAAATAGCCCTATAAATACGCCAGTAGAATGTGGTGCTGTTTGTCCTTGGGGGCATTTTAAGCTTTTCCTTTTCTGACCTGGGAATGAGTAGAATGGATAAAAAACAACCCGATTATCATCTATGCGAAAATCGGGTTGTAATGAAGGGTGATGATTATTACTTCTTCTCAAAAGAGCGAATCAGTTCTTCTTCACTTTTTCCGAGATTATCCAGTAAAAACTGTGCATCATCGGCGAAGTCGTTATCCGGATATTTTTTCAGGAAAGCATCGTACTGAACTTTTGCCTCTTCAAAAGATGCGAGGTCATTATCCAGAGTGAAACCGTGCAAAAACATAGCCTGAGGAGCTCTGTCACTATCCGGGTAATCATTGTAGATCTTTTTGTACAATTCAATCGCTTTATCGAAATTTTTGATGGACCTTGCAGTCTCGGCTGCCCGATGGAGCCAGCCCGGATTAGCCTCTCCATTAGGATTTACCATCGTGAATAATTCACAGTTCAAAATGAAATCATTTGCTGTTCGGTAATTGATGCGCCCGGTAGTAGGATTGAACATATCTCTGGACATTTGAACCATTCTTCCATTAAAGTCAAGCGTGTCTGCCTTCATTTTATCCTGGATCTTCGCCATATTTTCATAATCTGGAAAAGCTGTCAACATAGCTTGTCTTACACTGGTAGCAGCACCGTGATTATCTAGTTTATTGTCATAGGTTTCCGACAATAACTCAGCTGCCTTTGGTGTATTATCTGAACTGTAATATTCTGAAATGGCTCTTTTCAAATGTTCTGTAGCCGTTCCAAAACGATTCATGCGCCACATTGTGCTTGCCGAACGGTACAAATACCGGGCATTCATAATATCCTCTGGGTGGTCTTCCAGGTGCTCATTATATGCTGCTAATAATGCTTCTGCATCTTTTGGGTCCTTGCTTGCTTCGAGCTTTTCTTCGAGAGCTGCAATAGCGTTGCTGTCGGAATTTTGTCCGCAGCTGTAAATTATGATAACAGAAAGGAATAATAGGACTATTTTTTTCATGGTTTCGTAAATTTTATTTTGATGCCCAAAGGTAATAAGAGCAGGTTTAAAAAGCAAAATCAGGTAGTCAGCTCTTTATGGATCTCAATGATCTGAGCTATCAGGCTTTGATTGCCATCATTCATTATTACAAAATCGGCTTTCTCAACTTTTTCATCATCGGGCATTTGTCTGGCGATCCTGTCAAGAACAGATTCTTTTGTGACTTTATCTCTTTTGATTACCCGATTAATTCTCATCTCCACCGGAGCAAAAACAGTAATGACCTTGTCCATGTGGTCAGCAGCTCCCATTTCAAATAAAATGGCGGCTTCTTTTATGGTATAAGGGGTGTTTTTTTGTTGAGCATGCCATTTTTCATAGTGTTTGCCTAAAGCGGGATGCACAATGCTGTTGAGTTTTTGTAACAATTTTTCATTTTTGAAAACTAGGTTGGCCAGAAAGGCCCGGTTAAGCATTCCATCCTTATAGGTTTCCTGCCCAAAGGTAGCTTTTAATTCCTGGATAAGATCCTGATCCTCCACCATGAGTTTTTTGGCTTCATCATCAGCGTAATAAACTGGAATTCCCAAAAATTCGAAAAGTTTACTCACTGTGCTTTTTCCGCTTCCGATGCCTCCTGTTATACCTACTTTTTTTGCCATCATAAAAATTTATAATGCAATTCCACAACACCGGATTTATAGGTCTTGCTATTGAGTAACTCTAGTTTCCGGTCATCTGCAGATTTTAAAAATAATGGAAGACCTTCTCCTAAAACAACTGGCATGACAAAAAGGATTAATTCATCTGCAACTCCTTGTATCGTAGCATTATTGATGATTTCTCCGCCGCCAATGAGCCAAATATTTCCACTGGGTTGATTTTTCAGTGTTTTCATAAAACTTGCAGGTTCCTCTCTGATAAAATCAACATATTCATCCTTGGAGAGATCCTGGTTTCTGGTGAAAACAAAATTTTTGAAATTCTTGTATGGATATTCTACATCAAACCCACGCACCTGCTGATAAGTTTTGTTACCCATGAGAACGGTGTCAACTCCCTGCAGGAATGCCTCGTAACCGTAGTCTTCATCAGCTTCTGTAGGAAGCCAGTCAATAGCTCCGTCCTTTCTGGCAATATAGCCATCCAGACTGCTGGCGATGTAAATGATTATTTTCCGCATAATTGAAATTTAGGAGTGCTAATATAAGCTTATGACCAGCAGATTAAGGGAAAAATCGAAGATTTGTTTGGGAGGATAGTTTAACTTTCCTAAATTGAGTAAAAATCCGGACTGTGCGACCACCCTTTTTGATCGTCATACTGCTCTTTTTTTGGTGTATGCCAGGCTTAACCGGCCAGGACATCCATTATTCACAATTCTTTCAAAATCCAATTTATGTAAATCCGGCACTTGCGGGTG
>QQUB01000445.1 GCA_008501835.1 Bacteroidota bacterium | reverse complement strand
TGTACATCCATGGAATATGATGGGTTTTGACTCCATGGAAAAGTACTGGCTTCCTTGGCTGGTCGGCATGCCAGCAGAAACGTCCAGAGCCATTTGCTCAATGGTTTTCAGTGGCGTATTTGAAAAACTACCAGATTTGAGAGCTTGCTTTGCTCATGCTGGTGGTTCATTTTTACCTACCATTGGACGAGTAGAACATGGGTTCAATTGCCGCCCGGACCTGGTCGCTATCGACAACCCGGTCAATCCGCGCGAATACCTTGGTAAGTTTTGGGTAGACTGCATTACGCACGATCCGGTAATGCTGGAATACATCCTAAAAACTGCCGGTCCGGATAAAGTAACCCTTGGATCGGACTACCCATTTCCGCTGGGGGACCTGGAGATCGGTGCTTTTATTGAAGAGATGGATTTACCTAAAGAAACAGTTGATGATATATTTTGTAACAATATCCTCGATTGGTTGAAACTGGAAAAAAGCGCTTTTTTGTAGATTTACAGAGTTTTTTAAAACTCATATGCGCAAATGTCCAGGAAAAAAAGCAAACCACAACCAAAAAAGAAACCTGCTCCCAAAGTAGTAAAACCTGTCAAACAAGGAACACCTTGGGCCTATATAGCCATTCTTTTTGGCTTTAGTTTCTTGCTGTATGCAAATACCTTTTCTCATGATTACACCCAGGATGACGCCATTGTCATTACGGATAATATGTTTACCCAGGAAGGTATTGAGGGTATTCCCGGATTGCTGAAATACGATACTTTTTACGGCTTCTTTAAAAAGAGTGGTAAAGACAAACTCGTAGCCGGAGGGCGTTATCGTCCACTTACACCTGTCATGTTTGCAGTGGAATACGAAATGTTCGGCGAAAGGCCCTGGATCGGTCATGTAATGAATGCGATTTATTACGGACTCACCGTCGTTACACTATTCCTTTTATTATTTAAACTATTTAGTCGCCGGGAAGATCAAAAGGCTGCTTTGATGATTGCTTTAGGTGCCAGCCTGTTGTTTGCTGCCCATCCCTTACACACTGAAGCCGTAGCCAATATTAAAGGTCGGGACGAGATCATAGCCTTATTTGCTGCACTTCTGGCAATGTACCTTTCCTTCAGAGCTCATTTTGAGAAGAAGCTGCCACTACATATTATTGCCGGAGTTATTTTCTTCTTTGGATTATTATCAAAAGAAAATACGATTACCTTCCTGGCCATCGTACCATTGACTTTCTACTTTTTCACAAAAGAGAATTTCTCTAAAATAGCCTTGACGCTATTACCTTATGTTGCTGCCACCCTTGTATTTTTAGTGATAAGAGGCGCCATTCTTGGCTGGACCTTAGGCGAACCTCCGGGAGAACTCATGAATAACCCATTTCTCAAACTCGAGGCAGGAGGTTGGGTTCCATTTACACCTGGTGAAAAACTGGCCACCATCATGTTCACACTCGGAAAATATGTACAACTGCTTGTTTTCCCGCATCCATTAACTCATGATTACTACCCCTATCAGGTTGGCATTCGCAATTGGTCAGACCCCATGGTACTGGGCTCCCTTGGATTATATGCCGGACTTACCATTATAGCCATTTTGGGCCTACGCAAAAAAAGTCCTGTGGCTTTTGGTATTGCGTTCTACCTCATAACACTGTCTATCGTCTCCAATATCATTTTCCCGGTGGGAACCAATATGTCGGAAAGATTTATGTTTATGCCATCAGTAGGTTTTGCCATAGCCATAAGTTACCTGGTTTTCCAGCTGTCAAAAAAGGCTTCGGCAAACACCTTTTTTATCGTAATTGGTGCCATTTCATTGCTTTTTGCTGTTAAAACTTTTGAACGAAACAAAGTCTGGAAAGATAATTTCACTCTTTTCACAACGGACGTGCATGTTTCCCAAAATAGTGCTAAATTGCGCAATGCAGCAGGAGGAGCATTATCCACAGCTGCCAACGATGAGCCGAATGAACAAAAGAAAAATGCCATGCTCAATGAAGCAGTCGGGCATTTGAATGAAGCTATCAGAATACATCCTACTTACAAGAATGCATTCCTCATTCGAGGCAACTGCTACAATTGGTTGAAACAATACGACAATGCCATTGCAGATTATTCCTATGCCCTGCAGTTAGATCCGGGTTATGAAGATGCTCATAAAAACCTGGGTATTACCTATCGTGAGGCAGGGGAATATTTCGGCAAAGAAATGGGTGATCTCAGCAAGGCCCTGAGCTATTTAACCAGGGCCTATGAAATGAACCCCAACGAATATGCTACAGTCAGATTGATGGGTGTTGCTTTCGGCATGGGTGGAAATGTCGAAAAAGCCGTTGAGTTTTTTACAAAAGGGACTCAACTACAACCTGACAACGCTTTTGCATGGTTTGATCTGGGTGTTGCCTACTTTAACGCAGGCAACAATGAACTGGGTAATTCGTATATTAATAAAGCGAGATCAATAGATCCCGATATCGACCAAAAGCGAAGGGAGAACAATTAACAACCTTTGGGTTGATTGAATTTTATTCCCACATCAACAAAACAGCAGGAAAAAAGGCAAAACTAAGACCTCTAAGACCTCCGAGGTTTTGAAAACCTCGGAGGTCTGGTCTGGTTTGCCCCCAGCCCCCATATATATAAAGCCAAGAAACGGATGAATGTGACATTTTTTTAACAACTTTTTTCAACCAAACTACTTTGAACATCATCAATTAACCAGAAACGATTAATTTTTTAAACCCGAGTTTACATGAAGCGCTTAATTATCATAATCCTTGGCATTTGCCTGACAACAACAATAACTGCACAACTCTCCAGCAAAGAGGCAGGTTCTGACCCCAAAGAAAACCTATGGGTAGATTCCGTTTTTACCGAAATGACTCCGGATGAACGCCTCGGACAACTGTTTGGCATCCGTGCCCATTCAGATCTGGGAGCTAAACATATTGCGGAAGTTGAAGCCATAATCAAAAAATATAAGGTTGGAGGCCTTTGCTTTTTCCAGGGCACTCCGGAAAAACAGGTTGAACTCATCAACCGATATCAGAAGTTATCAGCTCATATGCCACTCATGATTTCCATCGATGGAGAATGGGGACTCGGGATGCGTATGAAAAAATCGACCATCAGCTATCCCAGACAACTCATGTTGGGAGCCATTCGCGACAATGACCTCATCTACGATTTTGGCGTGGAAGTGGCCCGTCAAATGAAACGCGTAGGCGTTCATGTCAACTTCGCTCCCGTAGTGGATATCAATAACAATCCTGCCAATCCGGTCATTCATACCCGTTCCTTTGGGGAGGATCGGGACAATGTTGCTGTCAAAAGTTATATGTACATGAAGGGCATGCAGGATAATGGGGTTTTGGGCTGCGCCAAACATTTCCCTGGCCACGGGGATACTGACGTTGACTCTCATTACGACCTGCCAAAAATCATGCATTCCCGCAGCAGACTTGACAGCATGGAACTCTACCCTTTCCGTATCCTCTCCTGGAAAGGGGTAGGCAGCATGATGGTTGCACACCTGGAAGTTCCTTCCCTTGAAGAACGTCCAAACAGGCCAACCACTTTGTCAAGAAATACAGTAACTAATCTTTTGAGAAAAGAATTGGGCTTCGAAGGTATCATATTTACCGATGCCCTGGAAATGAAAGGTGTCACCAAACACTTCGCTCCTGGTCAGGTGGAAGCGGAAGCTCTGCTGGCAGGCAATGACGTTCTGCTGTTACCTGAGGATATGGAAGCTGCGATTCGGGAAATCAACAAATACCTTGAGGAAGGAAAACTTTCTCAAAAACAACTGGACGAAAGTGTCAAAAGGGTTTTGCGTGCCAAATACCGTTTGGGGTTATCTTCTTTTACTCCCATCGAAACCAATAACATCCGACAGGAACTCAACACCAGCGAGGCCAGGGCACTCAAACAAAAACTTATTGAGAACGCATTGACACTTGTCCGGAATGAAAATAATTTGATCCCGTTAAAAAAACTGGAAGGTCTCAAATTGGGTTCCATCAGTCTTGGAGTAACTAAGAAATCAGCCTTCCAGGCCCGTATGGATAATTATGCACAGGTAGAACACTTTCAAAACCGAAAGGAAATTTCTGCTGATCGTAAAAAATATCTTATTGGGCAACTCAAAGATAAAGATGTCGTCATCGTGGGAATACATAACATGACCGGCAGCGCCAAGCAGAGCTATGGAATCACCGCCCAGCAGCGGGATTTTATCGGTACACTGAGTCAGCATACCAAAGTAATCATTACCGTCTTTGGAACTCCTTATAGCCTTAAATTCTTTGACAATAATGATTGGGTTTTACAAGCGTATCAAGACGAACTCATGGTGCACGATGCTGCTGCCCAGGCACTTTTTGGAGGTATTCCGTTAAGTGGGCGGTTACCCGTCACTGCTTCCGAAAAGAGCAAATTTAATACCGGCCTGGAAACGGCAAGTTTGTTCAGAATGGGTTTCTCCATACCTGAGGGCGTAGGAATGACCGCAGATACCCTCAATAAAATCAAAGAACTTGCCGAAGAAGGAATCAAATCAAGAGCATTCCCCGGCTGTGTAGTACTTGCTGCAAAGGATGGCAGGATCATTTATGAAGAAGCCTTTGGCCACCATACCTACGATAAACGCATCAAAATGCGCACTACAGACCTGTTTGACGTTGCTTCCATCACCAAGATAGCTGCAGCCACCATTGCTGTGATGAAAATGGAGGACGAAGGTCTGATCAGTGTGGATGACAGCCTTGGCACCTACCTGCCTGTTTTAGAGGGTAGCAATAAATCAGGACTCATCATCAGAGATGTTATGGCTCACAGGGCAGGACTAAAAAGCTGGATTCCTTTTTATAAAGCCACCATTGAAGGCCGTAGATATCCTAAACTTTCAGAGGAATATTATCGAACCAAAAAAAGTGAAGAATTCAACATTGAAGTAGCAGAAAATGTCTACCTGAGGAATGATTACCCTGACACCATTTTCCTGCGAATCATTGAATCAGACCTCCGGACCAAACGCGATTATAAATACAGTGATCTGGGGTTCTATTTTATCTCATTACTGACGGAGGCCCGGACCGGGAAAACACTGGATGCCTACGTTCAGGAAGAGTTTTATGGTCCCCTGGCTCTTCAATCCACCTGTTTTAATCCCAAAGGAAAATTTCCACTGGACAGGGTAGTGCCTACTGAAAAGGATCGGTACTGGCGTAACCAGGAAGTACATGCCTACGTACACGACATGGGAGCAGCCATGATGGGAGGCGTCAGTGGACATGCCGGATTATTTGCCAGTGCGGAGGACCTCGCCATCATCATGCAAATGTTATTATGGAAAGGAGAATATGCCGGTGAAAAATTTTTATCGGGAAAAACCGTTGATAATTTTACAACTCGTCATAAATTAGACACCCGAAGAGGCATAGGATTCGACATGCCTCAACTGGACCCCGATGCCAGTTCTCCTTTATCAGAATTGGCTTCCGCCCAAACATTCGGCCATTTAGGATTTACCGGCACAGCAGTTTGGGCTGACCCGGAGACGAATATCATCTACGTCTTCCTGTCCAACAGGACTTTCCCCAGTATGCGAAATTACAAGATCAACAAAATGGATATCCGCCCCAGGATGCAAACGGTTTTTTATGAATCGTTGAAATAAAAAGAACGGACATCAAGGTCTAAAGGACTAATGAATCGATTTTCAAAACTCAAAATAACACATAACAACAATTTACAACTACATTAAAACACCGATTATGAAGTTTACTTTTAAAATTTTGATCCTCCTTTGCATCCCTCTTGCAATGTCATCCTGTGTGAGTAAAAAGAAATATCTCGACCTTCAAAATCAGTTTGAAGTGGCCAATAAAGACCTTGGGAAATGCGGGGAAAGCCTTAGTGACTACATGAACCGTCTTGCTGCCTGCGAGCAGGATCGTAATACCATGAAAAGCAACCTGCTAATCAGAGAGGAACAGGTGAACGACCTAAAATACCTCATCGAGGATATGAAAAAACAACGCGATATGCAGGCAGGCCAGGTTGAGGAACTGACCAATTTGTCACAATCAGCCAGCGAAAACATCAACCAGACGCTTTCACAACTGGAAGGTAAGGACAAATATATCCGCTACCTGCAGGCTGCGAAAACAAAAGCGGATTCCATCAACCTTGCTTTGGCTGTAAATCTGAAGGGAGTACTGCAAAAAGGCATTGAAGATGATGATGTTGAGGTACAGGTAGATAAAACCGTTGTTTTCATCAATCTTTCAGATAAAATGCTTTTCCAGAGTGGAAGTGCTTCTATTACACCAAGGGCCAATGAAGTCCTCGGAAAAATCGCCAGGATCATCGAATCCCGTCCGGAACTAGAGGTGATGGTGGAAGGATACACGGATAATGTTCCGATCAGTTCAGACTGCTACCAGGACAACTGGGATCTGAGTGTTAAGAGATCTACTTCAGTTGTCAGAGTGCTCCAAACCACTTTCAATATCGACCCTAATCGTTTGATTGCTGCAGGACGAGGAGAATACAATACCCTCGCCTCTAATGCCACTGCTGAGGGGCGTGCTACTAACCGCCGTACACGCATCATCATCATGCCAAAACTGAATGAATTCTATGACCTGCTCAACCCCGAGCTGGCACCTGAATAATAGAATTTTCACAGGCAGGAAATATTAATCGTATTCCTGCCTGTGAAAAGCATTTCCGGTAAATATTTCGTATCTTTGTCAGTTAAGAACAACCACTTCCTACACCGAACATTTAACCATTTTTACACCCAAATGTCCTGACATTAAATAGTTTTTAACCTCGGAAGAGTTGTTGACATTCTTTTGCCAGAAAAGTATGATCAACAACCAAACACCGGATCAATTTGGGCAAATGGATATTTGTTATTATTGCAAAGAAAAATCTAAAGCTGCCGGGAAACTAGAGCGCG
>QQUB01000524.1 GCA_008501835.1 Bacteroidota bacterium | reverse complement strand
GACTTCCCGAATTCATTCATATATACCAGTGTATCACCCAGTTCTTTTTGCAAACTGTATTGTAAAACAGTCTGATCAACATAGGCCACAAAGGTGCTGTCATTGAGAGATTTGTCAAGTTCCGGCCAGGGGTGCTCCTTTGAAATATAAGGAAGCCGGTCCACAAAAGTAAATGCTCCGACAGCATCAAAAGCCTTTGGATCAATAGCCAGCAATCGTGGGTGCTGCACCTGATTGAGATTAAGGCAACTGGCTTCATCACCTTCCAGTCTGCTGAACTGCAAAAACAGGACTCCTTCCAACTGTTCAAGGCTATCGATGATCAATCTGTCTTTTCCTGCTTCTGTATTGAGATCAAAAACCACCGGGCTGGAAGTCTCAGCCCACAGTAGGTACCCCCCGGTTCCGGAACTCCTGTGGTTCTCTGTTCCGTAAAAGGTTTTTCTATTGGCACCGGTAATCATAATGGTGAACGTTCCCAGCGCAAGTAAAATGATTACGGACAAACTTCTTCCAGGGTTTCTTTGCAAATTCTTTATAGCGAGACTGCGTACAGATGGGAATGCATCCCTGGAAGCATCAACTGGCCTTTTTAACAAGGCATAAAACAATCCCACGCTTCCAACAAGAAACAAGGCAGCAGCACTCAAGTATAAAGTCGCATCATTATATGCACCGGAAATTAGTGAATAGATTACCAACAGCACAGCCGAAACCAAAAGCACTCCTGAGATCAAAAAAGTTCTTTGGGCCGTCTTCCCTCTTTGATGAAGGCCGGTCACGTCTTCTTTCAACTGGCCTGCTATAGCTTTTTTATTTTGTCTCGAAGTAACAAAATATAAGGGCAGCAGAGCAACGACAATACTGATCAAAAAACTGATCAATAAGGTCTTTAATTGAACATCGACCATGAGCACATCGGTACGTACAATGTCATTCCACAGGGTATTCAGTCCCGCAATAAGACCCCGGTTATACAGCATTCCGAGAAAGGTACCGGCTAAACTGCCCGAAATGACAACAATTAAGGACTCTAAAATTCTAAGCCTAAGTATCTTTTTCGCACTAAAACCAAGCCCGTTCAGGAGGGCCGTTTCGGACCTTCGTCTGTTGAAATGCAAAGCATACATCATCACCGCTAACAGTACCCCTGCCACAATAATAAAGAAACTCATGCTCAGGAACAGCTCCGTGAAATTAACTGCATTTTCAACGGCCTGAAAACCTCGATCCTTAATATTTATAACTTCAATACCAATGTCCGAAGGGGCCACATTACTCAGGATGGTGGAAGTTAGTTCGTCTTCGGAGACCTCGGAAGCCTTGAACCTTATACCCGTCAAAGAACCAAACTGGTTTGCCCACAATTCCTTTCCGGTACTCAGGGGCAATATCACCTTGGGAGTGCCTTTATAATCATTCCAGTATACTTCGTCCTTGTCACGGATGCGTTTCATGTCGATGGGTACCCCTGCATCCCAGTCGCTGCAACTGCCAGCCTCGGAAAACCCCTGGAAGGCAGGCATCAATGAGCGGTTTACCCCCTCAGTTGTGTTCTCGATTATATCTTTTACAATAAAATCTCTGCTGACTTCCCGCAAATTCCTGAACAAGTCGATCTCATAATAAGTCAACTTAACCGTGTCTCCGGGTACGGCATCCAGGTCTGACGCGGTCCATTGGTTGATCAATACTTCCTCTTCATCGAGTGTTATGCCAGTGATATTTTCAGAAAGTGCTGAGGCAAAAGAATAGGGAGTGTGTTTATGATTTATTTCAATGTCATTGACGAGGTAAGTTGTGATTTCCTGATGGGAAAGACCGGAATTGATTACGGTGCTTTCAACAATCGTATCAATGAATACTCTATTCGAAGTCAGATCATAGGTTTCGTTATTGTTTCCTTTAACAGAAAGCCCCATGTCTTTGAGCGTCCACCTGGATTGTATGGCTTTCCGGATATCAGACACAGTGATGTTGTCAGAATTTCCGCCCACAAGCAGTGCATTGGACATCCCGGACAAGTCCAGTCTTTCACCAAGGAATTTCTCCGATACAAAGACATTATAGGTCACCATCTGGTCATTGCTGAGATTGAGTCTGCCAAGTTGATCATCCCCGGAAATGGCCATTACTTTGGTTCTGATAGCTATGGAAGGAACTGGCTCCGTCGCAAAAGGGGCATTTACAGGTACCAGGTTGCCGCTTTCAACCTTTATCAAAAGGTCATCCCCAGGCTCCAGGTCCAGCCTTTCGGCCAGGCTTTTGCCGATAACTACTTCATCTTCATTGGGCACAGGAAATGGTGATTGGCTTATACTGTTAATCGAACTATCTACACCAATTATTCCGGTATTATTAACTCTTCCCCCAGCTTCCTGGTTAATAACAATACCCTTCAGGAAAATGACAGGGGCCACAGGAGCATTCAGAGGTTCCGAAATTTTTCCGGCAAGACTACTATCCATGAATCTTGAACCACTTACCACAGCAAATTGGGTCTTGCCAAGCCGGATATCAACCATCTTATTAAGGCTGTAGCGAATGGAATCTCCTACAATCAGAGCTCCGGCCAGCACAGCTGCACTTACAGCCACTCCAAGGAACAGGTTGAAGTGCTGTTTGTAATAATAGCCTATGCTTCTAATGATGTATTTAAGTGTATTCAAATGTCCCAGAAATTAAATAAGCTTTTTATTTATTGTAATGGAATAATGACCTTATCAATGATCAGAAATTTTACCATTAACCAAAGTATACATAGTTTCCATTCTCCTGGCCAATGCCCGGGAATGGGTTACCGTAATCAGCGTAAATGAAAATTGCTTTTGAAGATCCATCAGCATGTCCCCTAATTTTTCTGCCGATTCCTGATCCAGCGAACCCGTAGGTTCGTCCGCAAGCAATAATTCGGGCCCATTGATGAGGCTACGTACTACGGCAACACGTTGGCATTCCCCAACCGACATTTTACCGGGAAAACTATTGATCTTATCGGAGAGCCTTACTGAATTCAACAATTTTTTGGCCGTATCCATTGCTTGTTTCTGCTTGGTTTTCCCTTGTGGCAAAACCGGCAAAAGCACATTCTCCAAAACTGTTAACTGCGGCAGCAGTAGATGTGTCTGAAAAATAAAACCAACCTTCCTGTTACGAATATGACTAAGTTCCTCGGATGTTAATCTGGAGGTTGGAGTTTTGTCCATTAACACTTCACCTGCGGTTGGTTGATCGAGGGTGCCTAACAGGTTTAGCAAGGTACTTTTTCCTGAACCTGAAGGGCCAACGATGGCAAGTGTAGCCCCCTCCGGAATCTTAAGCGAAATCCCGTTCAGAACAGGTTTGTCTTGTCCCGGATACTGTTTGCGAATGTCATTTAATTCTATAAGCATGCTTTAAACAAGTTCTTTGACATCAAAATAGACCATTAAGGTTTCCGACCTTATCGTTTATCAGATTTCAGCAATCAGAAGGGTCATTAAATACCCGATAAACCCTTTCATTAAATCATGTTTCAATTGCTTTTACAAATTTAAGATACTCATTTAAATCTGATATTTTTAATAATAAATTGATCAAAAAAGAATTCTTTCACGCTTTAATAAAAACTGTTTTTTTTCACTTTTTTCTGTCTTTTTTTTCGTAAATTACTGAGTTGATCCAGGCGAAAAAAATTTTCACAAATTCGAAAAATATGGCCTTCCTAGAAAAAATTCTCCACCTTTTTGAAGCACCGACTGTTGATGAGTTAAAAACAAATAAAGACGTTAAAGGCCTTTGGAAAATCATTCTCAAAAATGACCCAAAAAACAGGACACAAGCCAAAGAAGCCCTGGCTGAACTGGGCATTGATTCTGCTATATTCATTATTGAAAAACTCAAAGGTCCCAATAAGCAAATTCCCGGCGGGGGAAGTTTTCACTCAAAAGCCTACAGGATTCTGTATTTAAGTGACCCGGAAATATTGGAAGTCCTGCAGGAATACAAAAACTTCGGAGCCCCTGACTTCCGGAGAAAAATATCCGAATTGATTACTCACCAAACCAAAAGAAAGGCGATCCTCGGGCTGGAAGGAGGAGCTGACCAGATTGAACGATTGATCCAAACCATAAATAATCACCGGGAAAGAGACGAAATAAGGATTCATGCTGCCCGGAAGATCGCTGAAATGAAAGATAAAAAAGCTACCAAACCTCTCATCGAGGCCCTCAGAAGGTACAGCGGTAGCAACCTGATCACTTTTGAACTGGCCAATGCACTGGCACAAATCGGGGAAAAACAGGCCATCCAACCGCTTGAAAGAGCATTAGGCCGGTTAAGAGACCTCGGCAGCCTCAATCACATTTACTGGAAATATGTTCGCGAAGGCGAAATTCACCCGGAACTCAGAGAAATGCTCAACAATCTCTTACGGTCCAAGTTGATCGATCTTTCTGAAACAGCTAAACTCAACAAGGCGGGAGATAACGACCGCTGGAAAATAAAGGATTTCAGTACCCTGATACTTCTCTCAAAAGGGGATGCAGAAACAATAGAAGAGATGCCCGGTCAGACTTATTACAGGATTCAGCTCTCAAGATCTGACGGTGATCGGCTTGTTTTTCCAATTTTACGCGAACTCAGTAAACTCAAGGAAAAATACGACACAAAATAATAAAGGAGCACTCAACAAAGCACTCCTCACAGCGGAAGGTAAAGGAATCGAACCCTCATCCAGAAAGATGGCACGGTTTTCAAGACCGCTTATGCACCATTGCATGCTACCTTCCGTTCAGTCGACAGGTCTCAGTCTGCAATTCTCTGTCGACAGTCCATGATTTTTAACAACACTTTGAACCACTTAAACCACTTAAACTCCTTAAACACGAGCCTGCGAGTTCATGCGAGCCCATAATCAGAATCGAACTGATGTTAAACAGGTTTTGCAGACCTGCCCCAAAGCCACCATTGGGTATATGGGCATTTAGCGGAAAGCAGTGGACTCGAACCACATACAACGCCTGTGTACAAGCTGCTTAGCAGGCAGTTGCCGGACCTCCCGGCTTTACTTTCCTTTTGTTCAAAGCAACAAACTCCCTAAGTTTTTAACCGCAAAGAGCGCAAGGAAGCGCAAAGGGCGCAAGAAAAAGAAAGACCTGAGAACTTAATCCTTGCGTACTTTGCGAAACCTGGCGAACCTTGCGGTTAAACCATTTACCGATTGATATCTGGCTCTTTTCGTAGCACAAAAAAAGCCCTCGCACATAAGTACAAGGGCTTTCCCACAAACATTATGCTGATCCATATCAATACAGCGCCCCCGTACCTCCAAGTGAGGATGAACTGGAACAACTGCATGATATGGTGTTGGCTATCTTCATTAAATTTACTATCTGTTTTTTATCTGTTTGAACTCCCAAACAGCAGGAATTTAAAATTGGTTCCCCACCAGTCCTTTTTCTTTTTAAATTTTTGACCTATTTTCACCTTCAAGTGTTTTCTTAAAAAATTTCAATGACCGACAAGACCATCGCCGTACTCCCATTCGTAAACATGAGTTCCAGTGAGGACACTGAATACTTCAGCGATGGTATGACTGAGGAAATCATCAATGCCCTGGCCAAAATACATGGCCTTAAAGTCACCTCGAGAACCTCCTCTTTCTTCTTTAAAAACAAAAATATTCCCATCGGGGAAATTGGCGAACAGCTGAATGTAGCCACTATTCTTGAAGGCAGTGTGCGGCTGGGTGGCAATAAAATGCGTATAACAGCCCAGCTGATCGATGTGGCAGAGGATTTTCATTTCTGGTCGGAAACTTTTGACCGGCCACTGGAAGATGTTTTTGCGGTACAGGATGAGATTAGTCTGCTCATTGCGGATAAGCTTCGGGAACAAATAGGTCATTTTGACATCGAAGAGCATCTGGTGGAGAAGCCGGATATTCCTGTTGAGGTTTATCAAAAATACCTCAAGGGGAGGTATCACCTCATGAAGCTGGACCTTCCTGGAACCATGAAAGCTATCGAAATCTATAAAGAAATCATTGAAGAGCAGCCAAGTTTTGTACCGCCTTACCTCGAGATCAACCAGGGATACGCGTTTCTTGGAACCATGGGAAAAATACCCGCAGAGGAGGCCTTCGCAACGGCTAAGCCATATCTTGACAAAGCCATCGAACTGGACGAAAATTACCCGGAATGCCAGCTAAACCTCTCCTGGACAGCCTGCTGGCAGAATTGGAACTTCGATGCCGCCTACAAACATATTGATAAGGGCATCGCCGCTCGACCTACTGATCAGATGTACCTTACCAAAGCTAACTTCCTCACTGTGCAAGGTAAATTAGAGGAAGCATCCATAGAATTTGAAAAGGCCCTGCAAATTGCTCCTTTACACCCTATGAATGTCCACTATAAGGGATTCCTTTATTATTTGAAAGAAGAGCATGACGAGGCTATCCCCTATTTCAAAAAAAGTCTTGACCTACAACCTGATCTATATTATCCGATTCTGTACTGGGGCTGCTCCCTTTTTTTAAAAAACCAGGCTGAACAGGCACTCGAATTCTTCCAAAATCTTCCTGAACCAAAACCCGGAGATCTTACCAAAATGGGAGGAGAAGCACTCGCTTATGCAGCTCTGGGTAATAAATCGAAAGTACAGGAAAGCGTAAAGTCTTTAGAGGAAGCTTTACAGACAGATACTATGGGCCGTGCTATGAATTTCCTGATCCTTTGTCATACTTTGAGGGGCGATTATGAAAAAGCTATGGAAATGATCGAACAGGCGCTTTCGTTCCGGTTGCCGCTAATCCTGTTGATGTATACCGAGCCTTTGCTAAAACCATTGCGATCAAATCCCCGGTTTGTAGAGATCATGCGGGATGCGCTTGATCTAAATGAAACAGTGGAAATTCCTAAAAGAAAATACAAACAGGCCCTCTTCGACAAAACAGGTCTGGAAAAAAATAAACTTCAGCTGGAGCAAATAATGACTGA
>QQUB01000198.1 GCA_008501835.1 Bacteroidota bacterium | reverse complement strand
CAGCGCCTGCCATCCGCAATGCCTCCCAGCTCAACCTGATGGAAAGGCTTCCTCCTGCAAATTGGTTCTCAAAGGCTTCTGTATTCAACGGAGCCTGTTCCACGTCGACATTTTTCCAGGGCACGTCCAGTTCTTCTGCAACGATCATTGGCATGGAGGTCCTTACATTCTGACCAATCTCAGGGTTTGGTGAATAGATAGTGACCCTGCCTGTGTCACCTATTTTCAGATATCCGTTTATATCAAACCATTCGTTAGGTATTTCAGCGCCCGGGTCTTCGACTTCTGGTGAAGTACAACCATTAAGCCAGCTAAATCCTATGAGCATACCTCCTCCTGCCGCAGCAGATACCTTCAAAAAAGAACGACGATTTATTTGTGTTTTTACTGTTGCCATAATTTTTGATTTTTAAATCGGGTTTCGAGTTCCGAGTTACGTGTTTCTGAAAATGGAAATTAGTTTTTCCAATTCTCCTGTCAACCTATACTTTAAACAGTTAAATCCTTCTGGATTTAGAAGCTGTTTTAATGGCCGCTTTGATACGCGTATAGGTGCCGCAACGACAGATATTTCCCTCCATAGCCGCCTCAATATCCGCATCAGAAGGTTTTCGATTTTCTTTGAGCAGGGCTGTAGCGGTCATGATCTGGCCGGCCTGACAATATCCGCATTGAGGTACATCGTGTTCGAGCCAGGCTTTCTGTACCGGATGATCTCCGTTTTCAGACAAACCTTCGATAGTTGTAACCGCTCTGTCGCCTACCATAAAAACAGGTAAGGTGCATGATCTGACGGCTTCTCCGTCCAGGTGAATGGTACAGGAACCACACATAGCAATACCGCAACCGTATTTGGTTCCGACCAGATTGAGATTATCCCTCAAAACCCAGAGTATTGGTGTGGACGGATCTACATCGACCTGGTGCATTTCGCCGTTGACGTTTAAATTAAAAATGGCCATAATGTTTATGGTTTATTGATTGATCAAAAATGTTGATGGCTTTTTGTGGATTAAACCGGGAGGTCCCGGTTTATAGGCTTAATTATGATGGGCGCTTTTTTTCGAGGATTTAAAATCGGGAAAAATTTCGGGAATTCAAAAGATGGCAGGGAATTCTTCTGATAAACCACTATGCTTTTTCAAAGGTAAGGCCTTCGTGGGCCAATACGATTTCCTCAATCGCCACCTCACTGTTTTGAGCATTGAGGTCAGTACCGGTAATCTTCATAGGGAAGGCATTCATTAATGTCCAGGTAAATATCGGATTATGCTCTTCATCCAGGAGTTGAATGGTTACCGTCTGTCGTGAGATAGTGTTCATTTTGACCTCTTTGAAGTAGTCGTACAAGGCTGTATCGTCTTTGAACATACCTTTTTTAAGGGTAATGTCTGAACCTTTGGGTAAACCCGGCATTTCTACAGTAGAAAAATCTATACTGTTTCCGGGACGGTACTCAATGATATCATATTCAGTATCTAACCCGGATACTTCCTGAAAAGCTATTTCCCCCATATCTCCAAAGGTGACCTTGAAATGAAATTTTGGTACGGGCCATGTAGGGTCTTGACTTCCACCTGCCATAGTATTATTTGTATTTTAATGTTGAAGTTTAAAATGTACAAAACGAGGATTCAAATCCTTGTTCATCATTTTCGCACAGACCCAAGCAAATATTGTTGTTGCTATCCGCTCATATCGCTAATTTCAGGGATTGTGCTTTTTGTATAAAAATCTTATCTGGGGGAGTAACGCTATGATTAAAATTAATATCCCATAAAACAAATAAAACGTATGTAACCAATGCACGCCTCCCTGTAGAAAAATCAATTGGATATGAATCCAGCTGATCAGGGCAAAAGCAATATAAATGCTGTATGTCCATGCCCAGTGCATGTCCTTAAAGATATTAATTTTTTCGGCTAATCCGGAAACTGGTTGTTTTAGCAAGGCTCTGATCAGCAGTAAAGGAATCACTCCAAGTACTGAAAACAAGACAATTCCGGGGATCAAATAACTTTTAAATGGGATGTTTTTGTATTCCGTTACAGGTATCCCTATCAGATCTCCGGCGGGGGAAATCATCAATACTACTCCGCCGCCTATGGCTCCAATGGCAAGGAATCCCAGAATAATTAGCAGGAGGTTTCGGGTTCTTTTGATTTTGGCAGGACTTTCTTCATTGTTTTGCATCGTTGTAAATTTAGGATGGTTAATGACTAAAAACGATCTATAGCTATCATTTTATTCTTGTCAATTTTTTTGGCCTTTCCACTGCCTGTCCATCTCATTGCCGAAAACTTCCTTTTGGACCCTCTGGGCTTCATTTTCATTATTAATGCTCCACCTTCCTCATATTCAAACGTTTTACTATTTGATTCATCTGTGAAAAATTCAACTTGGCGTTGACTTGAATTTTAGTATTATCTTCGTCAATGATAATAATGAAAAAGCTTTTTTCTTGAAATTCATTTGGATTGTCCAAAATACCTGCGTCAAGATTTAGATCAGCTTTCACTTGACCCTTTAAACTACCATACTGCACTATTAAATTGGTATTTTTTATTTCATCTACATCTTTGAACAGACCATAGTCCAGGGTGTGTACTATGGTCTGTTCATTTATATTCAGTTTCTCAAGCCCTCTGGTATTCCATAAGTATAATCTTAAAAAATAGATACCAATAATAATAAAAAGAATTGCTCCCAATATTGGACCGGCTTCAATTCCAATAATCGCGATGGAACTAAGTACAAATATGGCAACAAGGAAGGAAATGATAATAAATACTAGTAACACCTTTGTGAAAAAACCACTAGGCTTAACACCTGAGAATTCAAGTGCCAGGTTTTTACTTTCTTGTAAGTATTCATCCATAACTTACCCAATATTCTATAGCCTGGACTATTTCGTTAGAATACAATAAGTCCCGGCATATTTATCATGGACGCCTTGTTTGCGAGGATCAAAAATCAGGCTTCCCACTAAAATTAAAAAGATTAGATTATAAAAGGTGCTAATGGAGTTTAAAGGGGATTGCTCGACAAGTGGCGCCAGTTCCAAAAATTGATCAATGTCCTGAAATTCCGGCAAAGTATATACATGTATGTCAATGATCACGGAGATAATATAACTGATGATCCATGGAAAATACCGTCTAAAAGCCTGGTCAAGATCTATGTTTTTAAGGGAATAATCGACTACTTTCACCCCTACTGCCAACTTGCCAAAAGTTCCACCTTTCTTCCATTCCAGATAGGGTTTATATAAAAAACCGATCAATGTTATCAACAACATTAAGGGAAGGGATTTGAAATTGAGGGAATTGTAAACGCCCAAAAGCAAAACCGGGAGCAGGATGAAAAAGTCAATCAAAGAAGCTCCTACCCTTATCCAAAATCCGGCAAATTTAACATCGTTGAGTGATACTTCATTTTGTGTTAATTCATCATCCAAGATTGGTTCATTCATGTCTTGATATTTTTTTAGATTTCATTCAATTTTTTGTCAAATCATTTCCCGGCTTCCATCCGTGAGTATGATTAATTTCTTTTCCAGTGCCTGACCATGTCCTTACCGAATAATACTTTCCTGAATTCCCCTGGTTTTTTTTCATTCAATAGTTTTAAATCCCCTCTTTCTTTAATCAATTCCCCAAAGTGATCTTCTCTGAGATCGTATTGTGCTTCGTTTGCGTAGGTAGTAATCAGCATTAAATGAAAAGGTTCCGTTTCACTGAAGGGTGTTTCCAATACCTGGTAGGAATCGATATACCCCTTATTTACGGCCATATCTCTCAGTACTTTCCAGTTATTCTGATAATAAAATACAGCTTCATCTTTATTGTCCTTTAAAATCTGCACAAAATCTATAGTGGTAATTCGGTCATCCTGTTGTGCATAGACAATAGAAGAAAAACTCAGGATGATAAATAGCAGGGTGATTCTCATAATTATTTTTTTATCGAGTGAGTGTGAAAGATAATAATTGTAGCAGAAATGGGCATAAAACCCTCTATATTAAAATCTTCTTTGGGGACAATCTCCTATGTCGTACCTACGGTACTTATGACTGCTTTATGTTTTGGTGTTACCCATATTCGGCCTCTACGAGACTATGAAGCCCCATCGGGACGACGCCCTATAGGTATGTCAAATGATAAAAAACTCAAGTGCCGTAGGTACGACATATGTTTTCCTCAGGCCAAAGCAATTACACAAATAGCCACTATCGAACCTTTCCTATCGTTTTAATCATATTGATAAGGCTCATTATTATAAGCCATAATTCTGATATTTTCCAGGACCCTTTTCATATAGATTCTCCAAAATGTTTTCGTGAACAACCAATTCAATGGATAGAAAACCGGGTTTTTGGCGAATAGGGTGTAGGTATATTCCACCAGAATTTTTCTTTCTGCCAATTCAGTTGTTTTCCATTCGCCAACAAACTTATAGAATCCGAGCATCCAGCTTTGAAAATCATCTACCTGGATTTTCCAGTAATTGTTTTCCTCTCGTTCTATAATGTTGTCAACCGAAGCAAAGCCTCCTTTTTGGGTCAAGGACTTTGCCACGTACACTTTTTTACTCGACCCAACTTTGCCCCAATCTTCATCTTCGGTTGTATGGGTCACTTTAGGCATAACACCATATCCGGTATGAACTTTTGACACATCACACAACATGGGAGTTTTAAATGCCCGTTCCAGGGTGCATTCAAAAATGGAAGAAATCCTGGTTTTAAATTTCAAATCACTGCGTTTGTTGTTTTCCTTTTTGGACTATGTTTAAACCTTTTTGAATAAAGAAATATTCTTTCTATTCTGGAGAGATCCTGAATGAAATGGATAGCTGGATGACTGACTCCACTTATCCATTTATCCAACTATCCAATTTTCCGGTATCCGAAAGAATTATCCAAAGGAGTCAAGACTGATTTTCCATAAATAATATTAACCCCACGCTTATCTCATCGCCCATTCAACCGCCTTTTCCGCATGAATCCTTGTAGTATCAAATATAGGCAGATCCACATCATTTTTGGAAATCAATAAAGGAATTTCAGTGCACCCCAGGATGATGCCTTCGGCTCCATTGTCCTGTAATCGTTTTATGATCGCTTTATAGGTCTCCCGTGATTCCGGCAGTATTTTCCCAAGCACCAATTCTTCATAGATTATGCGATGTATTTGCTCCCGGTCCTGTTCATTGGGGATGATGGTCTCTATGCCATATTTATCTGTTAAAACTTCTTTGTAGAAGTCCTTTGTCATCGTGAAATTTGTACCCAGCAGCCCAACTTTTTTCAGGTTATGTTTGACTATTTCTTCCCCCGTCGCCTCGGCAATATGCAAAAACGGGATAGGCACCGATTGTACAATCGCTTCGCTGCACAAATGCATAGTGTTAGTACATAAAACGATCATATCCGCACCACCTTTGTATAGTCTCACTGCAGCATCGGCCATGAGTTTATCCAATTGCGCCCATTCATCCTTGTGTTGTAAAGTTTCTATTTCTGCAAAATCTACCGAATACATCAGGCATTTGCAGGAGGAGAAACCTCCGAGCAGGTCTTTCACTTTTTCATTGAGGATGCGGTAATATTCCAGGGAGGATTCCCAGCTCATTCCGCCGATTAGGCCTATGGTTTGCATTTTATTGGTTGGTGTTTATTGAAATGTCTAACATAAGAAAAATAATTCTGATGGTCGAGGGTTGCGGCTTCGGCTTGGTCAATCTCAGCTATTGTTTTTCAGATATTCGTCTAAATTAGATTGAAATTCCTTTAACTGCTTATAGTTATACAAAACATATCTTGTCATATTTTCCTTTTCACTTTTAGGGTTTAAATTTTTATTTACAAGGTTAAGAATTATTGAATATGGTGTTCTGAAAAGCCCATAAAATGACCACCAACCAAGCAGGAAAGTTTCATAATTTAACCGTCTAATAATTTTAGCCTTACAATGTTCACAAGCAATAAAAGTTCTTTTTAAATAAGTGGATTTAATTAAAATACTAAATGTATTCCTCCCCTTGAAACATATTAATCGATTACCTTTTTGATTACATTCAGGACATTTTGAGTTTCGAATAATTTCAATCCAATTATTTATTTTTAACTCATCGAGAATTTCATATTTTGATTCAATATGTTGTATTAATTCAGGTCCTATCCCTCTTTTTTTTAATTCATCAATCAGAACAGATATTATTTCAGGACTTAGTGAATCAACATTACTTTTTGCAAATGAAATCAATGACTCGTCACTTTCAAGTCTATATATTTCTCTTGCTTTATTTATTTCATGAATCACTTTAATAAATTTAAATTATTCAAAACAGGTTAGAGCAAACCTGCGCACCTTAGGGGTGCACGGGGGTTGGGTATGAGAGGATCCATTCAATTCACTATTACCTCGCCTATCTTTTACATGTAATGTTGTGTTTTAGTGTCTTATTCAATTTCTTCTATTCCTAATGCCTTCAAATACTTATATGTATTATCATAAAATTCAATTGGTCTTGTTTTATCAGAATCACTTCCATTTGGTAAAAAAATCACCATGCCTTGACGTGCTCTAGTAAGCAAGACTCTATATGTGTTTTTTAAATAACTCTTATCAATTTCTTTGTTAATATTCAGCCACCTAGTCCCTTTAAAGTTTTGGTATTTCCAAGTTGTGTTATTAAAATGAAAATTTGCACCCCAAGCAACACAAGCCCAATCAATTTCAAGGCCCTGAATATCAAATTCCGTCGCAATGTCTTCCATGAAATATGATGACCTAATATCTTCCTTGTCGTTTAGAAACCAATTTGCAGCTTCAATTTCATTTTTTACATCAATTCCAACAGGTCTTAATCGGCGTGCACCAGACGATGCTATAAGTCCAACCCGCTCTGTTCCTTTTGCCTTGTTCTTAATCCACTGCTTAGCGACTTCTAAATTTCGGGTAATTACAATAGGGTAATC
>QQUB01000450.1 GCA_008501835.1 Bacteroidota bacterium | reverse complement strand
GCATTCTATCGGGTATCTTCGCCGAAAATCCGATAAATGAACGTCAGACAGCTTAAAGAACTATTCGAGTTTTACAAATCCTTCCTCCGGTCCGAAAACAAAGGCAGCCGATTACACCTGTGGGAAAGCCAGTCCCTGTTCCAAAAGCACTGGGCCCCTGAAGAGGAGAACTTTTCAAAAATGTATGACGATAGTTTACAGAACTCCACCACAAAAAGGCTGTGGAAACGGGAAAACTACGAACCCAAACGCATTATGCTGGAATTCATCAAAATGGACCCCGACTGGACCAGGCAAATGTTCGGAGAACTATACGATGAATCCAAATCACTTGAAGGGCGCCTGGGCAGGTTTATTTTTTACTGTGACCTGTTCCTGGAGAATTTCAAAAAAGCCAATCCTGCCTCTATCGAAAACAACCACTATCATGAAGACGGATATGAAATGACATTCCTCTACCTCGCCTTCAGATACCCGGATAATTACGCCCCACACAATCATGAAGCTTTTGTAAATTTCCTTAAAAAAGTAAAAGCAGTTGACCCTCCCATAGTGCCGGATGTCGAAAGATATGCCAAAGTCTGCAGAACTGTTTTCAAAATGATGTCACAGGATGAGGAGCTTATGGAACTTCACCTAAATCGGCTGATCCCTGGCAAAAGTTATATGGAAGATAGTTTGGTGATGGTTTATGACTTTTTTATGGCGATTGAAGAAGGGTAGGCAACACTACTCAATCAATCTTTTTGTTGTTTTGAAATAATTTTACCGGTCTCATTTCCTTCTTCGGTTCCGTCAGGATAATAGATGATATAATCAAACATATCCCTCTCGTCTTTGGTTACTTCCTGCCCAAATTTTAATCCCTTAACTATCCGGGGATCGTTTTGTAATAGCCCCGTGACTTTATTGTCCTCCCATTTTAATACCTCAACCCACATCCACTCCTGTTCTCCCACTAAATTCTCAAATGGAAACTTCATTAACAAAGAAGTCCCCTCCTCAGTCAATCCTGCAGAAAATTCCAAATATAAAGCTGGTAATTTGTCCTTCGCTCGTTGGCTTGCTGCAAGTAATTCATCATCATGAGTGAGGTATTCCACTTCATCTTCCGGAGCACCAAATATTTTTGTCATCAACTGATCGTGCTCCACCTGTGGGTTTTTATTTGAAAACCCGATTTCTAAAATCCTGTTATCTGTATCCCCCTCTTCCCAGGTGCCTTGTAAAATGTTAATTTCAGATTTCCGTTGAGCATTATTGATCAATGAACTTTCCAGGACACCTTTCAGTTCTTCATTTTTGATCAAATCTATATCCAGAAACAACTTCCCTTTTCTCTCAATCTTTGGATTCTCCAAAATCGTCTGGGCAGTCAAATTGATCAGGTTGGAGATATTTCCCGTATTATGGCAGGAGAGGTTTTCAATACATATCTCAGGCAATCCGAATTTTAACATCCCCAGTGTAATTGCCCGGCAGTATTCATTTTTCTGATATAAATGGATGGTTATATGCCTGCTAACGTTTATTCCTTCCTTTTTAACCAATCTGTTTTCTTTCCAGTAAAATCGGGAAAATGCCTCCCGGGTTTCTGAATCCCAAATAATGTCATTGGTGTTTTTTGCAAGGTCCAGCATTAAAAGATTCGCCATTTCAAATGTTGACATCCATCGAGACTCTTCACAGAAGAAATCAAACACAATAGCAAACTTCGAACCCTGTAGAGCCATTTTTTGCTCATCACTTAAACCGTTAGAAGCGAATTTCAAATATTCCAGATCCGGCGGGAGAAAATCTTCCTGAACATTAGTGACTTCACTTATCAACATTTTAGCACCTGAAACATTTTCAGACTCAGGAAATGTATTCAAAACCTCAACTTCCGGATATTTTTCCTTGATCAATCCTGCAACAAAACTGCTGTCTACCGCTGATTCCCCGGAAAAATAGATCGCATATTCAAAATAAATAACATCGCTGGAAAGGGTTCCTGTCTGTATTTTGGTTTGAGCGTTAGAATTGCAGGAAATAAGGCCCAAAAGGAACCAATACAAAATCGAAGGTTTAATTTTCATTTTTAGTTAATTTTTGGTCAGGTAATAATACGACAAAATGAAATAAATTCCTGTTCATTTGTAAAAAAGCGAAAAACATCCCATTGAATTGATTAACAACAAAAACGATAAGGATCGCTGAGCAATGAACAAACCTGTCCCGCCGTCAGGGAAATCCGAAGGGTCGGGAGTGAATTGATCGGTATTCCGGAAAAAAACACTTCGCCCCCCCAGCAACAGCACACTGATCCCTTTGCGTCTGCCATATGGCGTAGCTGGGCTCAATGATCTGTTACCAATTTACTTTTTTGGCCCGTTTAACAAAGAAAGTTGAGGTAGTACTATACAGGTGGAATTTATTCAGTGCATAAGGCAAATAACGATAACTCAAAAACAATAAAACCACCCCAAATCCCATTCCATAAATAAAACTGCACATGAAATTCCTGTTCACAGGATGTCTGTTCCTTTTAATTGTATTCCATGCTCCGGCACAAACTACCGGTGATTTTTCCCTCGTCCATACCATTAAAGGAACCTTCACGGATTTCACAGTAGATGATCTCTTGAATGTTTATTCACTCAGCCCAACAAATACTCTGACCAAATACGGGCCAAATGGTGATGAATTATTCCGATACAGCAATAACGAAATGGGACGCCCTGCAACCATCGACGTTGCTAACCCCATGAACTTACTGCTTTTTTACCCGGATTACCAGACCGCCATCACTCTCAACCGTACCCTGACCGAATCCGGACAATTTGACCTCTTTGGTCCAGACCTTTTGGAAATTACCGCAGCATGTTTGTCAATAGAAAATAAATTATGGGTATTCGATGCTTCCAATTTCCTCCTTAAACTGATAGACGAAAGAGGACAAGCCATTGAGATCAGCGATGACCTGAGTTTGTATTTCGACAAAACCCCCGTTATCACTCAAATGGAAGCCCACAAGGGGTACATCTATGCTAATGTGCCGGAAAGCGGGATCATTATTTTTGACAACTTCGCCCAATTTGACAAAGAAATGCCCATCCCCGGAATCAAACATTTTCAGTATTCCAAAAACAACCTGATCTTTCAACGGGACAGCTCCCTGTTTCAACTGGACCTGAATTCCCTGAAGGAAAAACCCATCCAGCTTCCCAGAACCATCACAAAAGGAGCCATTGCCAAGGTAAAACACCAGTTCGTGTATATCTGTGACAAGGACAAAGGAATTGAAGTATGGGAGTTTCGAGGAAAAAAGGAAGTAAGGGAATAGGGTGACAGAAGGGGCCAGAAGGGGCAAGGGTAAAAGGACAGAAGGACAGAAGGACAAAATTTAAGCCTGAAAACGTGGACTGAAGACTGGAGACTGAAGACTGAAGACTAATCCTCCCGCTGCTCACTAATCACTGCAGCAGGCTCATAACACATCGAATCAAGACTTTCCAAATCTCCCTGGAACACATTGAAATCAACATACCCTTCAATACCGGCAAGAGTACCTTTATTACCATACTGCCAGAAGTCCCACTCCCGGCTATCTGCCAGTCTGGGTTCGCGGGTATTGTACCGGGCGATCCAAAGCGGATAATCCCGAAACTGTCCGGCCAGGTTTTTATTGAAAAATTTCAGATTGGTATAAATGATAGGTTTTACATTGTAGTGAATCTCAATGGCATACAACCACTGTCGCATACCACTAATGATCTCTAATTTTGAAGCACCGTCATAGGTTTCTACATCCAGCACCGGGGGAAGATCTCCTGCTTCGAGTTCCACGTTATCTACAAAATTGGCGATCTGTAAATTTACAGGTGTATTGGGCCGGAAAAAATGGTAGGCCCCCCTTTTGATCTCATACATACGCATGAGATCCCAGTTATCACAGAAAATAGAAATCCTGGTAATCTCCTCCTTCAGTGGTTGTAACAAAAACAAAATCGACCCCTGTTCGCTTACCGTAGGCCAGTCGATACGCCCCTGGTAATGGGACACATCAATTCCATGGACATCAAAATCGTCCATTCTGACGGTTTCCCTGTCGCATGACAACAACAACAAGGCAATTAGGAAAGTAAGGGTCGCTTGTTTCACTGTTTAACTCACTCTTGTAATTCTATAAATACTATCACCACTGATCTCTATTCAAAATATGTTTTGCCATACCTGACAAAAAACATAATTTCCTCTACCTCACATCCATAACGATTTCATAAGGGAAAAGGATGTTCAAAAAGAAGAAAAATTAAATTTTTTAAGATTTCATTAGCAAAATTTAATGGTCTTGCTAACCAAACATTGTATACGCAAGTTATGGAAAAAGGATATATTTTACCCTGATAAAATTTTATTACCTTAGCAATATGGCATCATTACGACAATTATTCCTTCAACATATTGCACCAACCAGCCCTTTTTCGCTCAAGCTGGAAATAGAGCGCAGTGAAGGAATGTACCTTTATTCCCCATCTGGGCAACGGTGGATGGATCTCATCTCGGGAATGGGTGTCAGCAACCTGGGCCATTGCCACCCAAAAGTTGTCGAAGCCATTAAAAGCCAGACTGAAAAATACTTGCACACCATGGTGTATGGTGAACATATTCAGGCACCACAGGTACATTTAGCCAAACTGCTCTGTGATCATCTTCCCAACAACCTCAACAGCGTTTATTTTGTCAATTCCGGCAGTGAAGCCGTGGAGGGCGCCATGAAACTGGCGAAAAAGGTCACCGGAAAAATGGAGATCATTTCTGCCAAATATGCCTACCACGGAAGTTCTCATGGCTCAGCCAGTCTGATGTGGCCAACAGACTTAACTCAATCCTACCACCCCCTTGTTCCCGGAGTCAGCCACATTACCTACAACGATAAAAAAGACCTGGAAAAGATCACTGAAAAAACTGCAGGGGTAATCGTAGAGACTGTTCAGTCAGAATCAGGAGTTAATCCACCAAAAAACGATTACCTCAGGCAATTGAGACAGCGTTGCGATGAAACCGGTTCCGTCCTTATCTTTGACGAAAACCAGACGGGTTATGGTCGCACAGGAAGTCTTTTTGCTTTTGAACAATACGATGTAGTTCCCGACGTGCTTTTGCTCGCAAAAGGGATGGGAGGAGGTATGCCCATTGGAGCCTTTATCGCTTCCGAAAAGATGATGAAACAACTTGCAACTGATCCCATCCTTGGACACCTTACTACATTTGGAGGACACCCTGTAAGCTGTGCTGCAGCTCTGGCTACCTTAGAATACTTATTGGAAAGTAACCTGATAGAAGAAGTTACCGCCAAAGCCAATCTTTTTAAATCACTACTGGTCCATCCCGAGATCAGGGAAATCCGTAATGCTGGCCTCATGATGGCTGTACAACTCGGCGATTTTGATTTCCTGAAGAATACAATTTCCCATTGTCTTGACAATGGAATAATGATCGACTGGTTTCTGTTCAACGACAGTTCACTGCGAATTGCTCCTCCCCTGATCATCAACTCAGATCAGATAAGAGAAGCATGCAGGGTGATCCTTGAAGGGATCGACGTAGCAGCTGCCAGGAGACAATAATCTTGCTGATTTCACCAAATCCATTGTTTATGAAGAAGTATTTCCCTTTTTTGATTTTCTTTTTGAGTATCCAAATTTCTATTGGTCAAAATCTCCCATCCGCTGGAGTCACAGAACTTTATGATCTCGCTATTAATTATCGGGCAGATTATGGAAGTTTATCCCGGTATTATTTCATTGAAAACTCACCTGAACGCCGGGAAAGATTTGAACAATTTTGTCAGGATTATTTGTCCCGCCTGGAAGTTATGCCATTTGACAAGCTCTCAACCGGAGGAAAAGTGGATTATCTGCTTTTTAAAAGACACCTGAATGAACGGTTGCACCAACTATCCGTTGAAAAATCAGAATACGAAGCTGTCTGGCAATGGCTGAATTATAGTGATCCAATTTATCAGCTTGAAAAGCAAAGAAGAAGAGGTAAACATCTGGATGGACAAGCGGTTGCCGGGCAACTGAATGCAGTAATGCATGCCCTTCATGAGAAATCAAAAGCCATTGATAAAACACAGCCCGTATTCCCGAGAAATCTGACCAGAAGAGCCAAAGGTATCATTAAGGGACACCAGGAAGCCTTAAAAAGTGTATTTTCCTTTTACAAAGATTATGATCCGCAATTCACCTGGTGGACATCCACAACATTTGAAGAACTGGATAGCGTACTGAATGATTATTCCAAACTCATAAGCACCTGTGTTGATACTTTAACCTTACCAAAAGACGACGGAAGCGGTATCATTGGCAAACCGATTGGAAAACAGGAACTCATTCGTCAGCTTCAATATCAAATGATCCCCTATTCTCCGGAGGAGCTGGTGGCCATTGCCAATAAAGAGTTTGCCTGGTGTGATGCGGAGCTGTTAAAAGCATCCAGGGAAATGGGTTTTGGCGATGACTGGAAAAAAGCCCAGGAAAAGGTAAAAATGGCCTTTGTGGAACCGGGTCATCAACCGGAGGCCATGCTCGAACTTTATAATCAATCCGTAGACTTCCTCAAAAAGCACGACCTGCTGACCATACCTCCAATAGCCGAAGAGACCTGGCGTATGAGGATGATTTCACCGAAAAGACAATTGATTAGTCCGTTCTTCCTTGGAGGAGAAGTACTCCAGATCTCCTATCCAACGGATGAAATGACCCACGAGCAGAAAATGATGTCCATGCGTGGAAACAACCCTTACTTTTCAAGGGCAACCGTTCATCATGAATTGATTGCAGGACATCACCTGCAGGGATTCATGAACGACCGGAACCACGAATATCGCTTCTTCTATACACCATTCTGGACGGAAGGCTGGGCATTGTACTGGGAATTAATGCTCTGGGATATGGATTTTCCCCGTTCTCCCGAAGACAGGATAGGTATGTTATTCTGGCGCATGCACCGCTGTGCCAGGATCATTTTTTCCATCAATTATCACCTGGGAGAATGGACCCCGCAGCAATGCATTGATTTCCTGGTGGACAGAGTAGGCCATGAAAGGGCAAATGCGGAAGGAGAGGTTCGCCGGTCGTTTACGGGCAATTACGGTCCGCTGTATCAGATCGCTTACATGGTGGGCGGTTTACAATTCAGGGCCATGAAGGAAGAGTTGGTAGATAGTGGTAAAATGACCTATAAAGAATTCCATGATGCCGTTTTAAGGGAAAACAATATGCCTGTGGAAATGGTCCGTGTAATATTAACGGATCAATCGATAACCAAAGACTTTCAATCGTCCTGGAGATTTTATGATTGATATGGAGTATTTTTGCTTATAAACCAACTCTAAGATGCAACAAAGAATAGCCAATATTGCCCTGGTAGTCAAGAATTATGATGAGGCCATTGATTTTTATGTCCGCAAATTAAATTTTGAACTGGTCGAAGACACCCCGTTGACTCCAACAAAGAGATGGGTGCGAGTCAAACCCAGAGGTGACCAACAATGTTGCCTTTTGCTTGCCCAGGCAGGAACCGAACGACAAAAAACAGCTATAGGTAACCAAAGTGGCGGACGGGTTTTTCTATTCCTGCACACCGATGATTTCGACAGAGATTTTAAAAACCTTCGGGCCCATGACATCAAAATCGTACGGGGACCAGTGGAAGAACCTTATGGAAAAGTGGCTGTTTTTGAAGACCTCTATGGTAACCTCTGGGATCTGATCGAACCGACAACCTGAGTTTTTATTTCATAAACTTATATACCAAATGGCGCTCAACAATACTCAAATCAAAATCTTTTCCTTCCTGTTCTTTTCTACCGGGATCTTTGCCATTGTAGGGGCTTTATATACCTGGGGCGAAGGAGTGCTCTTTGACCAAACAGATTTATCAAAAGTATTGATCCCCTATGGAGACTTGATTGTAGCAGGCCCGTTATCTCTACTGGCAGGCTTTGCTTTGTGGAAAAAGAACAAGTGGGGAATTCCCCTGGGCACAATGTGTTGCGGGATATATATTTTTGGAGGTGTTTTGGTTTATATACTCTTACTCTGGACAGGACCTCCCTTCCCTGCCGAATTGGTAATTCCGCCAATATTTGGTTATGCTATTTCAATTTGGTTCGTTATTTGGATAGTAAAAAACAGGATCAACTCCTTCAACTTTGGATAAACTCTCATAAAGTAATCTAAAGGTTTTAGAATAAATTTTTAATGGCGAGCTACGATAAATATTACGAAACGCCTGATCTGTTTGGGGCTGCATTTCCAGCTTTATTAGAATTTTTTGAAAAAGAAAAGAAACAAGGCAAAGTTCTCGACCTCGGCTGCGGCCAGGGAAGAAACGCAATACCCGTTGCACGGTTAGGTTTTGAAGTTACAGGAGTTGATATTTCTGAAGTGGGGATTGAACAGATGTTGGGAAAAGCGGCACAGGAAGAACTCAACGTACAAGGCATTTGTCACGACATTTACACCCTTGAAATAATTGATCAATACGATTATATTTTATTGGACTCCATGTTTCACTTTACCAAAAAGGATAAGGTAAAAGAAGTTACTTTCATCAGAAAAATTATTCATGACTTGCGACCAGGTGCTGTACTTTGCATTTGTATCCAGGATACAGGCAAAAAGGTCTCTATTTTGAAAAGTGCTGTTGCTGAGAACGATGTAAATTTAAAAGAAGAGGTTGACTTTACCTATACTTTTGAAGATCCGGGTTCAGATCATAGTTCCAAAACGTCTTATAAATTTTTGACCTGGACAAAGGGTAGGTAAGGTTATCTATTCAAAATCACTACTAAAACTTTTTCGTGTTTCGAATTTTACATAAAACACAACTCCAATTGAATCTGGTCAAATACTAAATCATAATTAAGTTTCTAAAAGAATAGTATAAACTACAGAGCAAAGTATGACCATCTTGCAAAACATAATATAATTTCTCTTTACAATAACAATTAATTTATTACAGTTTTTTCCAAATGTGTGAAAAAGGACTCAAAATAAAATCTTTTTTTATTTAGTTTTATCACCTCACTAAGATCATCGATATGATTTTTTACCATATCAAAATTTATTCGCATCCGCTCTAAGGTTGCTGAGAAGTGATATAAATTATCATTAAAATCATCATCCAGGTAGTTCATTTCCTGAATAAAATCCTGATACGCTTGTCCCTCCGAATGAGTTTCATAAATACTATAACAGTGTTTAAGAGCTTTTTCGTAAAAGGAGATAGAATCTAAATCTGTAAACTCTTCCTGACCAATTAATTTCTTTAACAATTCCTCCACGACTTGAGACCTTCCCTTTGGAAAAACCTTAGGAATAATAGGTTTATTACGATTATCCTTCTCCTCTTTAGAGTCCTTGTTTTCCCTAGATTTAACCCCAGCCACATATTCATGAAATAGCATGCTCCAAAACCCTAACCTTCTATAAATGGAAGCATACCAACTATGATTATGAATATAAGATTGACCGAATATTTCAATAGTTAGCCTCATTTCATACAAAATGAAAATAGAATCTAAAATAATAAACTCCAATTTTTCTAAATCTTTAAATCTACCATTTGAAAAACCATCTAAAATTCTATCAATAATTTCTTTTGCCTCGTATCGGTTAATAATTGGTTTTAGTGCAATTATACTTTCCGATCTTTTTTCTCTGTTCGAATTCGGTTTAATCCCTGAAGTTAATTTCTTAAGGTATTTGTAGTTAAAATGACTCTTATAATTCAATTCCGACAACCGATTTCCTCTCAAGCTTACATTGGTATATGGATTTATTAAGCCATCCTCTAATTCTAAATATTCTTCAGGAAATAACTTGAGTTTTATATCAGCGTATATTAATAATATTTCCTTTATATCCTCTGCCGCTGAAGTGGAAGCTTTAATAACCTTTTCTAATTCCATTTTTTGGTTACCTTCGTAGTTAACAAAACCTAAAGAATTTTTCAATTGCTGTGCTTCTGAATGGTCATAATTCTTATATGCCTTATAATTATACCTTATAGCTTTATAGACAACATACTCATTCAAAAAATCTAAAAAAGCTTGAGCTTGAACTTGTTCTGCTCCACCTTCATTTTGAACAACCTTTAGAACAATAAGCCTCAAAACGTGTAAAATCTTGGATAATTGAAACACAAAACCTTTATAATCTCCGGCCCTTTCAAAATAGATTGCTGCAATATATATATACCTTAAAGCTGTATGTAACCTACAAAGGTCAAATTTTCCATAGAACTTATTAACTTTCTCTCTTAAATGCAAAACTCCTTCTTGTTCATTCTCTGTCTCCACTTTGAGAGTCGCAATTTGATTCTCTCCAGCAAAAGTTAAAGCTTCCTCCCCACCTTCTCCTTTCATCTTAAAACTTAAAACCCTTTTCAACTTTTTCACATCAAGTAAATTTAATTCAACAGGGTTAGTGTTAATTTCGGCCGAAATAATTGAAAGAATTGTATTTCCAGCATCAGATAAGCTATTTCCAGCTGCGAGGAAGAAGGATTTCCTTGATATGGGAAAAGTCTTTCCAATTCTGTTGAATAAAAAACTCGTGAAATAATGAATAATAAGCCAGTCAGACTCATGGGGCTTAGTAATATCAAAATAATTAATCTTTACATTTTCGTCGAGCTGCTGAGAGATACCGACATGTATTAAAGAAGTCAGACTGACCATATATCTATAGTACGCACCAACTGGCAATGAATAAAAATATTCATGGTTTAACCTACCTTCTTGAATGTCTTTAAAAAACCTTGGGTCTGTTTCTCCGGCCTCCTCACCCTTCTCAAATTTACCAAATGGAATGCCATTTTTATAAAAAAGCAGGTCACCAATTTTATCATAATACTCCGCTCTAAGTAAAAAATTTTGCTCCGGAGAAAGGTAATCATTAATAATATGCTTAAACGAGACTAGGTTTTCTCTAAGCTGAGTTTTCGTCAAACTTTTTATTGTACTTTTTTCAATTAATTGCATTTTTGCCAGTAAAGGCTGATAAAATAACCTAAGAATTGTAATTAATTCAGTTTTTTTCAGATCCTTTGTCCAACTTTCCTTATTGTATTTTATATGTCGCTGTCGAATATAATCAATAGCTTTTCTGCTAATATCATCATAAATCATCAAGGCTTCGTCTGCATTTTTTATCATTTCGTAGGCAAGTCCCAATTTTAACTCGGTTCTAATCAAGAAAATGAAAAGATCAGGTGATAATTCCTTAATCTGGGTATTATCAATTTTAACTAAAGCCTCTTTGTAATAATGAATAGCTTCAAAATACTTAGCATCATTAAAACTTAAATCTCCCAAATTATTATTAATAAATGCTACAGATTCAACATGTACCTTTGTCTCAATTTCACTACCCCAGTACTTTCTAACCTTGTTTAGTTTATTTCTAAAAATACTTTTTATAATTAGGGATTCGTCAAGGGTGAAATTAAAAGCAGCAGACTCTGATTCGGAGATTTTAGAGATATAAGCTATTTCTTTTTCAATGCGACTATAAAATTTAAAGTCGTACAAGCCACTTAAAATTTTTCGAAGGTGGGTCTGACTTAAAAAGGTAATCAATCGATTTATAAAATCTCTAAGTTCGGGAGCTTTATAAATTGCAATAATTTCAGGAGTAAGTTCTAAGGTTTTATGAGAAAAACCCACTTTATGAAATTTATAAATATGATTTAATAGAAAAGATGTTGAAACCAACAATTTGTCTTCAAAAGCTTTAATATATTTATTTACTGCAATAACAAAAGGATTAAATAAATACCTTCCAACACTAAAAATATATTGATCATTAAAGCTAAAGTGTAAATACAAACTATTTTCATCTCTTCTGGTAATTATAGTACTTGCAAAGTCAGTTTTTTTATCTGGATACCCTTTGATATATTCCTCAAAAATTTTGGTGATTTTTTTTGGGGCCCCGTTACTCCTATAAGAGACATACGAAATAAAATTATGTAGAGACATAATTATTTTAGCAATAGCTAATTCTTTATTTTGTTCTTTCTCAAATAACTTATTAACATTTTTTAAAAGATAACTATTATATTTACTCAAATTAGGATCATCATCCAACTCTTCTTCTGGAATCAAAAATTGACAAATATAACGTTCAGTCATTGAGGTTATGTCCGATAACCTCTCATCGGCAGGGTCTTTATAAAAACTATGAACATAAATAACTTCATGGAATAGGCTTCCAATTAAGGCATCTCTATCTGAAATATCTGCCAGGGCTGCATCATACATTTCTCGACCGGCAATAAAAATAAATTTCGCTTTAGCTGAATTAAAGAAGTGCTTAAGGTTTGCTAAAATAGTACCAATTGTGTCTTGCCTTTTCTTTGTCCATTCTGATTCTGAATAATCCTTTGGGTTATTGTTATTATCCTTGTCATTTAGTTCTCGAGGTTGAATCTTATCCAATTCATCAAAAATGAATACAAATCTTGGTCGCATTCTGAGCTTTGGGATTGACTCGATTTCTCTCAAAATTTCAATAAGGGTTATTTCTATTTCTGGTGCGCTTTTTATTGGATAACTCTTCTTTTTATTCGAAGTAAAGCCAAGTGAAAAAAGTTTTTCAGGATAATTAATTGCCATATTTCTACCCTTTCCAATATCAATTTCTGCCTCAAGACTATCTACAAGGTTTTTCAATTTTTTGAGAATGGCACGATGACTTACACCCCAAACTCTTGATCTCAAAAGCCATCTAGAAAAATAAGAAAAGAATAATATATACATGAGAAAAAGAAAATCATATCTTGGAATAAACCTAAAATTGGGATGTAACCCTAGAGTATTAGATAAAATATAAAGAGGGCCTGTATTAATTGAATCATTTTTTATCAACCCTGCCCGAATAAATGGTCGGATAGTATTTACGTAAATACTTAATAAAAAGTAATCCAATGTAACAGTAAAAGCAAGGAAATTATCTTGAATGGAAAAACCCTGTCCAATTTCCATCTTATTTTGAACTACAATAGTGTAATAATTTTCTAAAAATGTTGAATCTGGGAACCTTGTATCGTCTAATGTATCAATAACATTAATAGCTAATTCATCTGATAAATTAACGCCCTTAAGAAAATGGGTTTGACTAGGAAAGTAATAAACCAAATTACTCCTCATTCTCCAATCATTAAATAACTTATAGGTAGGTTCAAAGAAATAAAAAGTTGATCCAATTAAGTAAACCATTATTCCTACACCCAACGACCATAATCCTCTTTTAATATAACTGAATGGTAAAGCAATTCTCTTATAGCTATTATATAAACCATAAGTTACAAGCTTTAAAATATCCTCCTCTGAAAGGTTTTCCTTTCCGAGATTTATATATACAGGAATAATATTACTATTATTTACAAAGGAGTGAAATATTTTTTTTGAATGATTCCCAAAAATTAAAATTAAGAGAATTATTAAAAAAATTATTATTGAAGGTGTATATATCCAAGATGGAATTGGCGATCCATTTTTGACAATAATAACAAATGAAAGTATTGTCATTAGGAAAAAGAACATCACAAAAAAATATCCCCTTGCTCTTTTATTCGAATTCTGATTTAATGGATTGGATTCATTATTATTTTTTCTATGGTATCTGAAAAAATTAAATAGTTCGATGATTATCACAATAAAAAAATATGCCCCAAGAGCAATTATAAATACCTTGATTTTTTCAGAATATGAAATTATTTGTCCTTCAATTTTTCCCGAGTATTTCGCAACAAATTTTTGATAATTAATAAGGAAAAGTGCCAAACTTGAAAATATTAATACAATACCAATTCGAGAAAAACCTGTTGCAAAAACTCTTTTTGCACTATTTTCCAATTCGTTTTCGAATGGGTTGACGAAAATTTTTAAAATATCTAATACCTGAGTTTTAAGTCTTCTTTTTTGAGAAACTTCAGATTTTTTTGACAGCATATAAATGAATGCTAATACCCCTAATAGGGAAAAAACGAACACTGCTTGGATGGTAAAAAAAGAAGACAACCAAACAACAACAAGGTAGCTAAAAACGACTTTAAGAACATATAATGCATTCTGCTGGTTCAATAAATCAGAAAGGACTTTATTCACCAAACTTGTTTTTCCCATCCCTCTAAAACCGGTAACAAGATAGGTCCCTGAATTCGTTTGAGATTTTGTGATAAGGTTTTCTAACTTTTTTTTCATTTCACCCCTACCAACAAACCTTTTATCAGGATTCAATCTATTTGAAGGGCTATGATAAAATCTATAATTTTTTAACTCCAAATAGATACTTTTCACCCTTGCACCATGTCTCTGCAAAAGGTTTCTAGTTAAATTTACAGAAGGAAATTGATTGGTTCTTTCTTTAGGATTCAAGATAGTTTTCCTCTTGAAGTTTTTCTTGGGTCTAGACATTTCTATGATACTTTTTTGGAAGTTATACTATTCCATGGTCAAGTTTTAAGCCATAATGGTAGGACCTAACCAAGTAGTTGTTTAGTCTTCTTGTAGAGGGACCTCTTATTTAAATGTCATGGATTTTGTAAAAAATGTCAGATGGGTTGGCTTCAAAATACGTTATAGGCACTATATTTCCAAAAGAAAGACAACTAAATTTAAAAAGATAAATATGAAAAATTGAATTTTCAAAGTCACCCTCTTTTCAACACAATAAAATCAGTGTCCAGCCCTCGTTCCAATAATTCGGTATCCACGTTTTCAGCAAGGGTCAATGTCCCGTCCTGTTCTATCAAATGCGGGAGGTATCCATATTTTTTCGCAATAACAAGCGCCTTATTATGCGCGTGATTGCTTCGACCGCGAGCCTGGTAGGCCATAGCCACTTCTGGTTTACAAAACTCCAAACAACTCTTCAACCCGGCAATAGCATCGTACTGAGCTCCTTCAATATCTATTTTGATAAAATCGGGATGAATCATCCAGTCTTCCAGCATGGCATCAAGCCTGTTGGCCTCGACCTTCACCTTTAGTGGAGGATTTTTCCTGATCCAGTCGGACTGATTAAACCGGTCAGGGCGGATGGTATTGTGCTCTGAATATAAAATCGGGTACTCATGAAATTCAAGGATATCCTCTTTCAAACCGACTGCAAGATTGTAAACTTTGATATTCTTACTTGGTTGAGTATTGCGTTTTAGCACTCCAAATACCGCTTTGGAAGCTTCAATACTGTAAACCTTTCTAGCCGGACCAATGAGTTTCGAAGCCAATAAGGAATAAAATCCAAGATGTGCACCTGCATCCACAAAAATATCACCCTCTTTCAGGTTTTGAATGAGATAACGGGTCAACCGAATTTCCGAATCAGGCGTTTTGGCCTTTAACAGGAATACGTCGAGATCAGCAGGCAGGACGATCTCCATTTTACTGCCAAAAAATGTAAAACATTTCCTGACAACTCCTTTCTTATTGATGGGATAAACCACAAACCGGAAGAACAAGGCGAAGGCGTAACGAGCTGGTGCAAAAGCCAGGCGCCTCCATCTCAGACCCCGGGCTTTTGCTTCCACAGCATCAAGCTCCTTCAGAAGCTCTTCCAAATGCATAATTAGAGTTGTCCCTTGAAGAACTCAATAAATTCAGGGATGCTCATCGCTCCCAGATCACCTTCTCCCTGGCGTCGTACTCCAACCGATTGATTTTCCGCTTCTTTTTCACCAACGATCAGCATGAAAGGTACTTTCTTCAATTCTGTATCCCTGATCTTACGGCCAATGGATTCAGTTCTGTTGTCAATGAATCCGCGGATATCATGTACGGCCAACTGAGCTTTTACTTCTTCTGCATAGGCTTCCCACTTATCACTGATCGGGAGAATAGCAAACTGTTCAGGTGCCAGCCACAATGGGAATTTACCGGCAGTATGCTCGATAAGGATACTGATGAAACGCTCCATAGAACCAAATGGCGCACGGTGAATCATTACCGGACGGTGTGCCTGGTTATCAGAACCAACATACTCCAACTCAAAACGATCCGGCAGGTTGTAATCTACCTGGATGGTACCCAGCTGCCATGAACGGCCAAGGGCATCCTTGATCATGAAGTCGAGTTTTGGACCGTAAAATGCTGCCTCACCATATTCGGTAACTGTTTTGAGCTCTACTTCTTTAGTGGCTTCAATAATCGCAGTTTCGGCCTTTTCCCAGTTTTCTGTTGTACCGATATATTTTTCAGGAGTTTCCGGATCACGCAAAGAGATCTGGGCAGTAAAATCCTCAAATCCCATTTTGCGGAACACGCCAACCGTCAAATCAAGCACATTCAGGAACTCATCTTTCAACTGATCCGGAGTACAGAAGATATGTGCATCATCCTGAGTAAAGCCACGAACCCTTGAAAGCCCGTGCAACTCACCACTTTGCTCATAACGGTAAACAGTACCAAATTCTGCAAGCCTTAATGGCAATTCTTTATAAGAGTGCGGACGATTTGCATAAACTTCACAGTGGTGTGGGCAGTTCATTGGTTTCAGCAAAAACTCTTCTCCTTCTCTCGGAGTGTGGATTGGCTGAAAACTGTCTTCACCATATTTTTCATAATGACCAGAGGTCATATACAATTCCTTCTTTCCAATATGAGGAGTGATCACCGGAAGGTATCCACGTTTTTCCTGCTCAGCTTTAAGGTAATCCATCAAACGCTCACGCAATGCGGTACCGTTAGGCAGCCAGATCGGCAATCCACTACCTACCTTTTCAGAGAACATGAAGAGTTCCAGTTCAGCACCCAGTTTACGGTGATCACGTTTTTTGGCTTCTTCGAGTAATTCGAGGTATTCTTTTAATTCTTTCTGCTTTGGAAAAGATACTCCGTAAACACGAGTCATCTGATTACGGCTTTCATCTCCCTGCCAGTACGCTCCGGCAACGTTCATGATCTTAACCGCTTTGATCCTGCTCGTATCAGCAATATGAGGACCTTTACACAAGTCAACGAAATTACCCTGCTCATACAAAGTCAACGCCTCATCAGCTCCGCGCTTATCGATCAATTCCAATTTATACTCATCTCCTTTATCTTTGAAAAATTCGATGGCCTCATCCTTGGTAACCGGTTTTCTGCAATAGGTATTCTTTTCCCGGGCCAGTTCAAGCATCTTTTGCTCGATCTTTGGAAAGTCTTCCTGAGAAATTTTATAATCACCAGGATCTACATCATAATAGAACCCTGTATCCGTTGCCGGTCCTGCACCAAATTTAATTCCCGGGAACAAAGCTTCCAAAGCTTCTGCCATCAGGTGAGCAGAGGAGTGCCAAAAGGTCTTTTTACCATCAACATCATTCCATGTAAGCAATTGCATCGTTGCATCTTCATTCAGCGGGCGGGTAGCATCCCAAACCTCACCGTTTACTTTTGCTGATAGGACATTTCTGGCCAATCCTTCACTGATGGATCTGGCTATTTCAAAAGCAGTTGTCCCTTTTTCGTACTGCCGCACATTGCCGTCTGGAAAAGTAATGTTTATCATTGTCTGTAAATTTTTGGACCGCTACAAACCGGCCTTTAAAAATTGTTTTTTGATGGTCAAAATCGACCGTTTTTTAAGGAAAACGCAAAATTATGTGATTTTACCCTAGATAACAAGTTTTGACGTACCCTATACTGATAAGGTGGGAAAATAGTATTTAGTTCCCTGTCGGCAGTCCGCAGGCCACAGTCTTCAGTCCGCAGTCTTCAGTAGGCAGCCAGGTGTGGGTTTGAGTGAAGAGGGACGTTTAACCGCTAAGAGCGCTAGGGATGCGCAAGGTTCGCAAAGACTAACGTGAAATAATACAAGAACGTAGACAGAAAATGTTATACGGAGTTATAAGTTGTTTTATTACAACCTCAGTGAACCCTGTGCCTTCTCAGTGAACCCTGTGGTTAAAGCTATTTGCAATAGGGTAATTCTTCCCTCACACCCTGTCTCCTTTTATTTTCACCTTATTCCCTCGTTCCTTATTTCCTTGTTCCCTCGCAATTTACCTACATCGAAATACCTCTGATCCAAATGACGCATGTAGATCTCGCCGAGTTTTTGATATTCAAGGTCTTCATTTCTTGAAGGGTCAAGAATGAATGGAGCGCCTTGAGGTAATGTATCCCGGCAAAAATGGATGATTTCCCCTTTGGTAACGGTCAAATAAAAAGAATTAGCCGGCTGCATACGGGTATTATTAAAAATATAAAGCGGCTTATCCTTGTACTGGTTCCCGATTTCCACAGATGTTTCCTTTACGATAGCACCGCTGTCCTCAGCATTGCGTTCGGGAAGTACAAACCAATTAAACCCTACCCTTGCAATAAGCAGGAAAATAGCCAGGAGCAACAGCCTGCTGTCCTTTTTCACGACGAATAAATAAGCCGAAAGAAACAGCGGTATCATCACCACAATAGTTTTTAGCAGATAATTTGGCTGATCCTGAAGATCCTTCATGAAAAACGGGAGAAATGAAATCCCGACAAAAACGGCAACAAAAAGGAAGAATGCCCCTTCTGCCAATTTAAACTGTAACGAGCCCTTATTCTTTTGATGTAAATAAACAAACACCCCAAATAACAAAGGAGCATGCATCAATACATATCTCGGATAAACCTGAGGGGATGTCCAATACACAATAATATTGACCAGGAATATTACCAGGAGATAAAAAATAAACCTATTCTCCTGAATCTGGGAACGAATATCTTTTCTGACAAAGTGGATGATCAATAACGACCATGGCAGAAAATGGTAGAGCATTTCAAATGGGAAGGTAAACAAATGCTCAAAAGTATTCCACCATCCCTGATCGATGAAAGTCCTGGTAGTAGATTGCTGAGCAAGACCTTCAAAAACTCTTTCCGTCTGATTGTAATTGAAATAAAAGAAATAATAACTCCCTACTATCGCTACAAAAACAAGTCCTCCCAAAATATGCTTCCAGGTAAAGAGTTTTTTGAATTGTTTTTCCACCAAAAACCAGGTTAGCAAGGTGAATCCCTGGAAAAGTATAGAAGGGAACCCTTTCAGCATAAAACCAATGCCGGTCAAAAGGTATGATAGCACAAACAGCCGCAGGAAATTCCCTTTTTTAAATTCATGAAAAACCACCATAAACGCCGTAAAAGTCACCCATGAATAGGTAATGTCTATGAGCCCCAGCATCGAATCCCAAAACAGAATACGGCCGCAGGTGATCAGCACAAAAGCATTTACAACTGCCGTATAGGTATCAAAATGTTTCCTGAAATAATAAAAAATGGTGTAACCGTAGCCCATCAACGCCAGTGTGGTAGGAATCCTGGTCGTCCACTCATTAACCACTCCGCTGAGATTGTAAAAAATGATGAGTATCCAGTTGAATAAGGGAGGTTTACTGTAATAGAAGGCCCCGTGCATGGTAGGCACGATATAATTGCCGGACATCTTCATCTCCAGGGCAACCAACGCCCTGATGGCCTCATCATCGATGAAAGACATCAATCCAAGATTAATGAATAAAGCCGGAATTAATATCAATACCGCGGCTATATACAACCAACGATTATCTATATCTTTAAGCTTATTTATCATGGCAACAGGCAATTGAACGCAAAAGTAAAGAAATAACTTTAGTTTCTGGTTGCTGGTTACCAGTTACTGGTTTTACAGGTTTTAAACTTTAATAAATGAAATATTCACTGCTCTGCTTTCTGTTTTTTCTACTTGCATGCAACGTACAGACCAAAGAGAAGTCTATAAGCGTGGAAAATGTTCCGGATTCTACGAAAGTTGTCGGGCAGCCAGAGATGGTCGTTGAAAAAAAGATCGTTTTTGATTACGACACCAGCGTGTGGACAGACATTGGTTTATTAGATACGTCCATCATTATGGATCTGAAATATGCCACTACAGACAATTTCGTAAAAGAACAAATGTATGATTGCGGCAGATGCTTTTTGCGTAAAGCTTCTGCGATAAAAATCCTGGAAATTCAAAAGGAATTACAAGGAAAAGGCTATGGCTTGAAAATGTTCGACTGTTACCGTCCGCGTCCCATTCAATGGAAATTGTGGGAAAAAGTTCCTGACCCAAGGTATGTGGCAGATCCGAAAAAAGGATCTATGCACAATCGAGGTGCAGCTGTGGACCTGACTATTGTCGACTCGGAAGGTAAGGAACTGGATATGGGAACTGGATATGATTATTTCGGAGTGGAAGCACATATTACCTATCAGGACCATCCCGACAGCGTTTTACAAAACAGGAAAATGTTATCTGAAATAATGCTCCGATACGGATTCAAGCCCATAAACACCGAATGGTGGCATTTTTCCCTGCAAGATCAAAACTATCCATTATCGGATATGTTATGGAATTGTGATTAATCAATTCAAGTTTCGGGTTACAGGTTTCGGGTTTCGGGTTATCATTATTCATTAAAGTGGCCCATTTTCCTTGTGAATGACAAAATGAATTCTAAAAAAATTAACAAGAATACTTTAACCCGCAACGTGAATCTCGTAACTCGTAACTTAATTTAATTAAGCTTGCTTATTGTCAATTAATTTAAGAACTTGCGGCTTCTTTGAAGAAAAATACAAAAAATACATAGATGTCAAAACTGGAATTTAAATCAGATGTAGAAGCGGTTGACGCGTTGGCACAATCATATAAAGACCTCAAAAGCGAAGTAGGTAAGGTGATCGTGGGGCAGGATGAAGTAGTGATGGCAGTGATCATTTCCCTTTTCAGCAACGGACACAGTTTGCTGGTCGGGGTACCCGGATTGGCGAAAACATTGCTCGTAAGTACCATTGCCGAAGTATTGGACCTGGATTTCAAACGTATTCAGTTCACTCCTGACCTGATGCCTTCGGACATTACCGGTTCAGAGATCCTCGATGAAGACCGCCATTTTAAATTCAATCGCGGACCAATCTTCTCCAATATCGTTTTGGCAGATGAGATCAACCGTACACCTCCTAAAACACAGGCTGCCCTTTTGGAAGCTATGCAGGAAAGGTCGGTTACAGTAAGTGGTGACACTCATAAATTGCCGGCACCGTTCTTCGTTTTGGCAACACAAAACCCAATTGAGCAGGAAGGAACCTACCCACTGCCTGAAGCACAGCTGGACCGTTTCATGTTCAATATATTCCTTGATTACCCATCTTACGATGAGGAAATTGATATTGTAAAAGCAACAACCACTGTTCAGCAGAATGACCTCAAGCATGTAGTTACCGGAGAGCAGATTCTTTTCTTCCAGAAATTGATCCGCAAGATCCCTATAGCAGATAATGTGCTTGAATACGCAGTTTCCCTGTCAACCAAAACTCGTCCGGGAACTGACCGGGCAACAGATATGGTCAACCAGTATATTTCCTGGGGAGCAGGACCAAGGGCATCTCAATACCTTGTATTGGGTGCGAAATGTCATGCGGCTATCCACGGTAAATATTCACCGGATATCGAAGATGTACAGGCTATCGCCAATTTCGTACTTCGCCACAGGATCGTAAGAAATTATAAGGCCGAAGCGGAAGGCATCACAGAAGAAGATGTGATCAAAAGCCTGTTTTAATAATAAGAATTACGGATATAATACCATCCAGCCCGAATTTTGACTTTGGTCATTATTCGGGTTTTTTATTTGCTCCCCAGACCTCCGAGGTTTTCGAAACCTCGGAGGTCTTCCCACCAAAAATGATTAGGCCGGCATCTAATAGGAAACGATCAGCAACCCTGCCAAATGCAGCAGGCAAGCCCCATAATCCGTTGATTTACTGGTTTGCATCCTTAAATTTCCGGAGCCATGTATAATGTATTATTTTTGAAAATTAAATTAATAGTCGTCGTAATGAATATGCATAAGTTTCAATTCCACCTGGTAAGCTTCTTGGCACTTGTACTTTTAGTTTCGGGTTGCCAGAATGAGGTAACCGATAGCTTCCGACCTGTTCCTGTAGCGGTCGGAAAAGTAAACCAAATCAATGTCATTTGTGATCTGGAAATGTGGGAAAGCCACGTCGGAGATAGCCTTAGGTATTACTACCAGGGGCCATACCTGATCCTTCCTCAACCAGAGCCACTTTTTGACCTAAGACATTTTACTCCTGACAATATTGACCATCAGCCATTGCTGAAAGAATTGACCAATTACATCATCATTGCCAACCTCAATGATGATGATTCAAAAACCACTCAATTGGTCAAAAAAGACCTCGGCGAAGCAAACATTCAGCGATCCAAGGAAGATCTTTCCTACAACTGCCCGGTCAGTAAGGACCGTTGGGCCAAGAATCAGTTTGTCTTCTATCAGTTTGCGTGGTCACATGATCAGCTTGCGCAAAATATTGTGGATAACTTCCCCGGAGTATCCAAGAAGATTCTGGATCACGATTTACCGTTGATCGAAAGGGCCGTTTTCCATTCCGGAAACAATATCACTGCTCAAAACCGTGCATTAACGAATTTTGGAGCCGACCTGTCTATCCCTGCAGATTACATGCAGGCGGTTGATGATGGTGATGTGATGTGGCTGAGAAGAAGTAGTGACAAATACAACAGCAATCTTCTGATCACCACTGTTCCCTATACCGATCAGGGCCAACTGACACCGGAAGGTCTCAAAAAGATCCGGGATGATATTGGAAGAAAATACATCTCTTCCACTATTGAAGGAAGTTTTGTGAAGATCAATGATACGGATCTGCCAATGTTCACTTCCGTAAAAACCGTCAATGGAAACTATGTGCTGGAAGCTCGAGGCATTTGGGAAATGGTCAATGATTACATGGCCGGCCCATTCATCAGCTATCTGGTACATAACCCTGAGAAAAAGGAACTATTATATGTAGACGGATTTGTCCTGGCACCAAATAAGGCCAAGCGGGACTATATGCAACACCTGGAGTATATTCTGAGAGGGGTGAATTATTGATATGTCAGTTGCTGGTTACTCGTTTCTGGTTGCTGGTTTTAAAACAACTAGCAACCAGAAACCAGCAACTTGTAACTAGCTAACTAACCTACAACTTCGCATCAAAATTGACCAACTGCACGAAATTCACCATTCTTTCGGTGATCTCATCGTCGTTCAATTCTTTTAAGCGGGCAATACTGAATTTTTCCACGCAGAACGAAGCCATTGCAGAACCGTAGATTACGGCGCGTTTCATATTTTCAAAAGAAAGGTCTTCCGTAGAGGCAAGATAACCGATAAAACCGCCTGCAAAAGTATCTCCCGCACCGGTTGGATCGAATACTTCCGCCAATGGTAATGCCGGGGCAAAAAAGACATTACTGTTCTGGAACAACAATGCTCCGTGCTCCCCTTTTTTGACCACCAGATATTTGGGACCCATTTTGTGAATGGAAGCTGCGGCTTTTACGAGAGAGAATTTTCCGGAAAGCTGGCGGGCCTCATCATCATTGATGGTGAGCACATCCACATATTGCAACACCTTCTTCAATTCATCCATAGCCGTGTCCATCCAGAAATTCATGGTGTCCAGCGCGATGAGCTTTGGTCGCTTCTTGAGCTGATCAATAACGCGCATCTGGAGAGAAGGTGTCATATTGCCCAGCATGAGGTAATCCACCTCTTTATAACTTTCCGGCAAAACGGGATCAAAAGAAGCCAAGACGTTGAGTTGAGTATCCAATGTTTCCCGCTCCGTCATGTTGGGTTTATATTTCCCGTGCCAGGTGAAGGTTTTGCCATCTTCTATAACCTGTAGCCCTTCTGTATCAATGCCTCTTGAAACCATATAGTCGATTTCATCAGGGGGAAAATCTCCACCTACTACCGAAACTATCTTAAGATCATCCGTAAAATATGATGCCGCCAGAGGAATATAAACACCGGCTCCGCCTACAACCCGTTCCGCTCTTCCAAATGGTGTTTCGATACTGTCAAAAGCGATGGTACCTACCGTCAGTAAACTCATAACTTTAAGTTGGTTTAAGCATCAAAATGACGCTTTTTTTCAAGAGGACTAAGGTACGGCTTTCCCGGGTAAAAAAGGAATTGAAGATTAATAATTTGAATTGGTCAATAGGAAGTTCAAACCATAAGCAATCAAATGGTCATACATTATTGAAAAATACAAAAACAAGATTTTTTTTCATTCTATTTCAATTATTCCAAATTTTGCTTTAGCTCTCATCCTACCTAAAACTATATAACGGTTGGAGGATATTTTTTTAGTCACTTTAGGAGAAAGTATCATAGTCTTTGTCCCCGAGGTGGTATTTATTATATTATATTCAGTGTTTCCATTTTGTAAATTCATAGATGCCTGGCACAAAACCATATTGTAATAACTATTCCATTTGATAGGTTTAATTTTTGCTATAGAATACTCTGAATTTTTGAAAGCAAAATCCGGCGCCATAAAAAATACTTGGATTTGATTTTCTCCCATAAAGTAGAAATATGACCCTGCTGGAGGAAAATAGTTGACTTCACTCTGATCCCTTTTTGCAATATGACTTTGCCATATTTGTTCCCCGGATTTATCTAAATGGAAAACGATCAGATCTTTCGAAACAGAATAATGGCTTTCATACGCGGAAGTTGGTGTCGAACGAGAATTAGGTCCGGTATAACGCCCCCCTGAACTGGATACTCTTTCATATCCGACTTCTGTAAATATTAAAAACCCGTTTGACTCAAATTCAACTATTTCATTGATCTTTAAATCGTTTATTTCGAGATCAGGAATCTCTCTTCTCACTTTTCTTTCTTCATTGGTTTCATTATGATCTTTTATAACTTCGTCTTCAATGGGATAGAAAAAGTTTTGGATTTTATGATCCAACTGTGAAATCTTTTGGAAGAATAGTCCTTTCCCAGACTGAGAATATTCCATTGGCTTCCATTCTGTTTCAGAATATATTCCAAAAATATAAACCCAACCCTCCTTAACCATAAAATCAAAATCCCTTATATATTTTCTCTCTTCACCTTGATCAAAGTCATCTAATTGTAATACTGTATGGTTTACTTCTCCACTCTTTATGTTTATACTCCAAAAATGTCCATTAGAAATTTTATTAGAGGTTCTAAAAAGACTAGCCTTTCTTATTTTAGGCCTTTCATATCCTGAAAGAAAAATTTGATCTACGCCATCAAAATATACTTTCTTAATATCAAATTCCTGCCCCTTCAAATCCAAGGATACATTAAACTTTTTTTCATTTTCAAATGCTTCATCCAAATAAAAAATATCCATTGAAACTATAGAATCTCCTCTTTCAATAAATTTCGAAACAAAAACAAAGCCATCATTTTTGCCGGTTTCGGTTGAACCATCTTGAACAGGGAAAAAAAACTGTGGAATATCTTTGTCTGTAAAAAATTCAAATCGTTTTTTACCTAGAGTGAGTTCGGAAGTATCCATTTCCATTACCACAAACCATTGTTCTTTCAGTTTTCCTGTGCCAACCTTACCTAAAATGAATAAATCATTGTTATAACTGAATAGCTTTTGGATCCCCATTGGCTTCTTACCATGGTGCAATTTTTGTTTTTCTTCCTTTTCAATTTCCAAATCCATTCCAATCTTTCTAATGACGACACTGTTGTTAACCGTTATTTCGCTAAAACCAAAATTGTTTTTAAAAACAGCATATATAGAACCATTTAACTCAATGAAATCGATAATAGGATAATGCACGATTTTGGTAAATTCATTTTCCCAGGAAAATCTATTCTGTCCAATCAATAAAACCGGGAGTAATACAAATAAAATGCTCAAAATTCTATTTGGAAAGAGAACTGTTTTCATGTAATTATCTTTGAGTTAAAAAACCTCTAAGGTTTGAGGATGAAACAACTAAAGATAGGTAAAAAAACAAGAATAATTGGCCACAACCGTTACCAAAGTGATGTAATAATACAGACTATCGGAGTAGAGTTTTCCAGGTGATAAACAATGAAGTGTCAATCAAGATTAGAAAATCATAATTTCCGGCTAAACAGGAGTCGGCACCAGGACTATTGCTGCTTCAAAAACTGCGGAAAGTCTGTAATTTTTTCGCAGCAAATCTGTTCCATGACCTGCTGTAGCTGGACCTTGAGTACGGAAATTGTATGACCTCCCCCTTCCTTGCCCAGGGCTGCAACTCCATACATAAAGGCACGCCCCAGGAAGGTAAATGCAGCTCCGCTGGCCATAGACCGGGCAATATCAGGTCCTGAACGCAGCCCGCTGTCCATCATCACTTTTATTTGATCACCGTATTTTTCTGCAATCCTTTTCAAAGGCTTGATCGTCGACTCCCCGGCATCTAACTGCCGTCCTCCATGATTGGAAACAATTAAACCATCCACCCCTAATTTAATGGCTCTTTCGGCGTCCGCCTCGTTGGCGATGCCTTTGATGACCAATTTCCCCTTCCACATATCCCTGATAGGCTTGATTTTTTCTTCGTTCAACCGACCGGAGAACGTACTATCCATGAATTTACCCAATTGTGCAAGGTTTAAACCTTTGGGCATGTAAGGCTCAAGGGTCTTGAAACTGGGCTGTCCCTTAACCAGCGTTTGCAGAGCCCAATGGGGTTTCCCCAGAATTTGCATCATATTACCGATCGACATTTTAGGAGGCATTGCCAATCCATTTCGAATATCCCTTGGTCTGAACCCAAAGGTCGGCACATCACTTAATATGACCAACACCGGCATATTTGCAGCTTCTACCCGCCTGATGATATCGTCTCTGACCTTATCTTCAGCAGGGTGATATAATTGAAACCATGCTTTACCCTCAGTAATCTCGGCGATGGTTTCTATGCTGGAGGTCGATACTGTACTGAGAACAAATGGGATGTTGTGTTCAAATGCGGCCTTAGCCAGGATTTCAGCTGATTTAGGCCACATCAGGCCCTGCAAACCAACAGGAGCAATGCCAAATGGCGCATCATATTCACGACCAAACAATTCGGTCTTCATGCTTGATCCCGTATGTTTACTCAGATAATGCGGAATTAATTCAACTTCCCTGATCTCTGCGGTATTTTTGACGATATTGGTGTCTTCATTGCAACCTCCATCCAGATATTCAAAGGCAAATTTCGGAATCCTCTTCCTGGCTTTTGTACGCAAATCATCAATAGAAGGATAATTCGGATTGTATTGGTTGGCCTTACTCATGTCTTTATAAATTATTTAGCAATTCAGTGCAATTGAAATATTTTTTCCATCAGAACCCACTTCTCTCCTTCCCGGGCAACAGGTAATGCCTGCTGATATTTCCACATCAAGGTTTCCCACTCCTGTACCATGGGATTGGCAGCATCCATCGCTGATTTTCTTTCAAACGAAAAAGTTTCGTTGACCATCATTATCATAAAAAGGCGATTACCAACTGCATAAATTTCCAATTCCTCTATTCCGGCATCTTTAATACTGGTGATTATTTCCGGCCAAACAGCCTGATGATAGGCTCTGTACTCCTGAATGAGATTTTCATCGTCTTTCAAGTCCAGGGCCCAGCAGTATTTTGTTAATCCCTCGCTCATAAGTTGTATTATTATAATGCTCTGTCTAAATGGGTGTAACCACCGTCCACAAATATCAATTGCCCCGTGGTATGGCTGGATCTTTCAGATAATAAAAAGACAACCATATCAGCAATTTCTTTGGCTGTTGTCATTCTGTTTTCCAGAGGAATTTTATCGGTAATACCGGCTAATTTAGTTTCAGGGTCATCGAAGGTGCTGATCCATCGTTCATATAATGGCGTAAAACATTCGGCCACGATCACTGCATTTACCCGGACGCTGTAGGGCAATAATTCTACTGCCCATTCTCTGGTAAGCGCGTTTCGGGCCCCGTTCGCTGCAGCATATCCTGATGTACCTCCCTGTCCGGTGACAGAAGTCTTGGATCCAATATTGACAATGGCTCCCCCGGCCTTCTTCAAATAGGGTAAAAGCAAATGCGCCATCAAATAATAATGGGCTACATTCCGCTGAATGGATCGCATAAAATCAGCGTAATTGCCCTTTTCCAGCCCTACGCCATCATTCACGCCTGCGTTATTCACCAGGCCATCTATCCTGCCAAATTGATTTATTACCACTTCAACAGCACTCTTGCATTGCTCAGGATCAGTAAGCTCCGCCAAAGCATAAGCTGCTTTCCCACCATTTTCTTTAACAGTTTGCACAGCCTTTAATACATCCTTTTCTTTCCTGCCAACGATTACCGGTATCGCTCCTTCCTCAGCCAAAGAAGTTACAATTCCCCATCCAATGCCTTTTGAACCTCCTGTAACGATAATGACTTTATCTTTTAGGTTTAAATCCATACGATTTTGGTGTTTGAAGTTCCGGACTACAATTTCTCCGCAGTTAAATTGTAAAACTCAATAGCATTTCCACCCATAATTTTCGCCTGTTCATCCTCAGAGAAACTGTCAATATAATCTTCTACAATGGCCAATTGTTTCCTGTATTGGGCAGCCAACAAACATACCGGCCAGTCCGATCCATATAAAACCCTGTCTACCCCAAAGGCCGAAACAACTACATCCAGGAAGGCAGTGAAGTCACTTTGATTCCATTGAAAATCCTTTGTTTCTGTCACCATTCCTGACAACTTGCAACTCACATTTTCAAAAGCAGCCAATTGTTTTATTTCGGCTCGCCATTGTTCGCTAATTCCTTCCGAAATTTCAGGCTTGGCTATATGATCCAATACGAACTGCTGATTCGGACATTGCCTTACCAACTCAATCGCAGAAGGCAACTGATGGGCATAGACCAAAATATCATAAGTCAGCCCAAAGGGAGCCAGTTGACTAATTCCCTTTTGGACATCCTTCCGCAAAAAATAATCATCCGCCTCAGCCTGGGCTATATGGCGAACTCCTTTAAAAAGGGGATTTTTGACAAAGTGATCCAATCTTTCCCCAAGGTTATCCGCCACTAAATCAACCCATCCTACAACACCTTTTATAAAGGAGTTTTCAGCTGCTAATTGCAATAAAAAATCAGTTTCCGTTTCCGATTGATCTGCCTGAACGGCAACACAACCATTTACACTATTAGCCAAAAGAACGGGTTGTAGGTCTTCGGGCAGAAAATCACGCCGGATGACTTTCATGGTGTCATCAATCCAGGCATCCCTTATCGGATCAAATTGCCAGAAGTGCTGGTGTGCGTCTATTTTTATCATCAGGCATTTTTCTTAAAAGCAATAACTTCCTGGCGTGAAACTCCCAAGCCTTCGATTCCCAACTCCATCACATCACCTGCTTTTAAATATTTCGGCGGGTTGAATCCAAGGCCTACACCAAATGGCGTACCGGTTGAAATGATATCACCAGGCAGTAAAGTCATGAATTGACTGATATAGCTGACTACATGAGGTATGTCAAAAATAAAATCGGAAGTATTACTATGTTGAAGTTTTTCTCCATTTACGGTCAACCAAAGGTCCAGCTTATGCGGGTCTGCTATTTCTGATTTGGTCGCCAAAAAAGGGCCTATCGGGGCGAAAGTGTCACAACTTTTCCCCTTAACCCATTGTCCTTCCCTCTCCAGCTGAAAGGCTCTTTCGCTGATATCATTATGTATCATATAACCTGCCACAAAATCCATAGCCTCTTCTTTTGAAACATAAGAAGCCTTTTTCCCGATCACCACTGCCAACTCCACTTCCCAATCCGTTTTTTCGCCTCCTTTTGGCAACATTACCGGATCATTCGGGCCGGTTATGGATGATGTTGCTTTGAAAAACAAAACAGGTTCACCGGGTATGGCCATGCCGCTTTCTTCTGCGTGTTTGGCATAATTCAACCCTACACAAACAATTTTGGACGGCCGGACAATCGGAGGTCCGAGTCGAACATTATTTCCTACAACAGGGCAATTCTCCTTATTGGTTTTTAGCCATTCTTCCAGCTCTTCCATTCCTCCCGTAGCAAAGAAGTTTTCATCATAATCTTTGCAGCAAGCGGATACATCTATCCGGGAGCCATCTGTCAATTCCAGCCCGGGTTTTTCATTTCCCGGTTCTCCAAATCTGATTAATTTCATATTAAGTTTCTACAGTTATTTTTTCAACCATTTAATTTAATAAATCCCCCATCAATCGGGAAGTCTGTTCCGGTAATAAAAGCCGCCTCATCCGAAGCTAAATAAAGCGCCAGATCGGCTACTTCCTGCGGCGTGCCCATTCTGCCGATTGGCTGGGTTTTGGATAAATTATCAAACATTTCTTTTTCTCTTCCCGGGTAATTCTGTGCGATAAAACTATCCACAAAAGGGGTATGAATTCTAGCCGGAGAGATACTATTACACCTGATATTGTATTTAAGATAATCTCTGGCAATGGAATACATCATCGTCAAAACTGCCCCCTTGGTCATGGAATAGGCAAACCTGTCTTCTATGCCAACCGATGAAGCAATTGAGGCTGTATTGACGATCACCCCTTTGTTTTTTGCTTTAAAATAAGGAATTACTGCTTTTGCGCAATTGAAAATTCCTTTAATATTGACATTGTATAATTGATCCATGGCGTCTTCAGGTGTATTTTCAATATTGCCGACAAAGGCTATTCCCGCATTATTGATCAAGATATCAATACCATCATTTACAGTGTTAACGGAGCTGATCACTCTTTCTACCTGGTCGAAATTCGACACATCACATTTATGAAAGTAGGTACTATTGTGTTTCGAGGTTAATTCGCTGGCTGTTTGTTTACCGGCTTGCTCGTTCACGTCAATGATATGGACAGTGGCTCCCATTTCAGAGAAGGTTTCTGCTATCGCTTTTCCGATACCACTTGCTCCACCTGTAATAATTGCTGTTTTATTTTTCAGGCTAAATTTCATATTTGGTATATTTTACTTTTTTGCTTTTAATTCTGCCTGCCAGATCGCTCCGTTTGGAAACTCATACTGCTCCAGGGATTCTGGCTTCATCTCAATACTGTATCCGGGCTTAGATGGTGGCAGGTAGTGACCGTTCTCGATGATTACAGGGTCAAGAAAGTGCTCGTGCAAATGATCAACATATTCGATGATTCTGTTTTCCATAGAAGCGCTGATGGCAATGTAATCTATCATGGATAAATGCTGAACATATTCACACAACCCTACCCCTCCGGCATGCGGGCAAACAGGAACATCGAACTTGGCCGCCATTAAAAGAATCGCCAAGATCTCATTCACCCCTCCAACTCTGCAGCTATCAATCTGACAAATGTCGATTGCATTGGCCTGCATTAATTGCTTGAACATCACCCTGTTCTGACAATGCTCTCCTGTCGCGACTTTTATCGGAGCAACGGCTTTAGCAATTTTCGCATGCCCCAAAATATCATCAGGGCTTGTTGGTTCTTCGATCCAGTAAGGGTTAAAAGCTGCTAATGCTTCCATGTTTTCAATAGCCTCATTTACATCCCATTTCTGGTTTGCATCCATCATCAACCGAAGGTCCTCCCCAATTTCCTCCCTGATGATCCTTGCTCTGCGCATATCATCCTCCAGGTTGGACCCGACTTTCATTTTCAAATGCGTAAACCCTTCAGCTTTGGCTTCCCTGCACAATCTGCGCATTTTCTCATCAGAATAACCCAACCACCCCGCAGAGGTCGTATAGGCCGGGTATCCATTAACCTTCAATTCGGCAATTCTTTCTCTTTTGGTGGCAGCCTTTTCGGACAATAGAGCAAGAGCTTCTTCCCTGGTTATGGCATCGGTGATGTAGGTGAAATCAATGCAACTGATAAATTCTTCAGGAGACATATCCGCCAGTAATTGCCAAAGAGGTTTGCCCGCTATCTTGGCATACAAATCCCAAACGGCATTGACAACTGCCCCTGTAGCTAAGTGGATCACACCTTTTTCGGGCCCCAGCCAGCGCAATTGACTGTCGCCTGTAATCTCTTTCCAAAAACCACCCATATCTTGGGTAATGGACTTTATGGATTTGTCGACCACCAAATGTGCCAGAGAGTGGATGGCGGCCACGCAAAGTTCATTTCCTCTGCCAATGGTAAAAGTCAAGCCATGCCCTTCCAGGTTTTCAGGATGATTGGTCTTTAAAATCACATATGCTGCGGAATAATCGGGATCAGGATTCATAGCATCCGAACCATCCAAAGTTTTACTGGTGGGGAAGCGGATATCCTTAACTTCAATATCTGTAATGTATAGATTTGACTGCATTAATCAGGGAATGGTATGGTTTAAAAGTACAAACAAACATAGCTCTTTTTAAAAGGCCGGACTACCTCTCTACTTATAAAAACCGATGCTTTCATTGCCCCAGAGGTGCTTAACAGGGAATTCAAGGAAAAAATTTGAACATATTTTTTAACTTGTGTTTGGACAATAGATTTATAAACCAACCCGATTTCATTTGAAACCAAAACTATTAGACAGGAGTTCAACCCAAAGTAAACCCTTTGCGGTTCGGGAAAATACAGTGCCGAACTTCTTAAAGATCTGGCACTATCATCCGGAACTGGAACTAGTGGTTATCAAAGCAAGTGAGGGCACCCGGTTCGTGGGGGACAGCATTGAAAAATTTGAGCCTGGAGAGGTTATTCTTATCGGTAAAAACTTACCTCACATGTGGCTCAATTACGACTCTTACTTTCAGAAAAATTCAGGGCTTATTGCTTCCGCTTACAGCATCCATTTCAGGGAAGATTTTGTCGGAAAAGCTTTCCTGAATTTAAACAGTACCAGTCATTTGTCCAATCTGTTTGAAAAAGCCCGGAGGGGTATCCGGTTTTTAGATCTGAATTTTTCAATTCAAACGGCCATCAGGCAACTCATTGAAGAAAAGGATGACTTCCAGAAGCTGATGCAATTACTCCGGATTTTGCACCAATTAGCCAAACATGAAAAAATCACCCTTTTGTCCAGTGAGGGTTATCTGAACACAAAAATCAGTGAAGGGTCGGATGAAATCCATGAATATATTTTCAAAAATTTCAAAAATTCGATCCAACTCAATGACGTAGCATCCATTGCAGGAATGAACCCCTCTGCATTTAGCCGCTACTTTAAACGGATACACCAGAAGACTTTTTCAAGGTATCTAATTGAAATACGAATAGGATATGCCTGCAAATTATTAATAGAAAACAAATCAAATATCAGTGCCGTCTGTTATGAATCCGGGTTTAATAATTTATCCAATTTCAACAAACAATTCCGAAAAATAAAAGGCCTGAATCCTTCGGAATTTATTCGGCTGCATCAATAATTTTTTCTGAAGTATGAATCCGGTAACTCCGGTAGCCAAAAATACCGACAACCACAAAACAAATCATTGGCAAAACAAAAGAAAAGTTCACTTCAGGTACTCCCAAAATGCGCGTATCTGAATAGCCAGTGCCTCCAATATCCAAAATCATTCCCTGGGCAGTTGGCATAATCGCACCGCCTACAATGGCCATCACCAAAAAGGCAGCCCCGTATTTTGCATCATCTCCCATCCCCTCCAGAGCAATTCCATAAATAGTCGGGAACATCAAAGACATACAGAAAGAAATCAGGACTAAACTATACAACCCCGTCATGCCTTGAATAAAAATCGCTCCAAGGGTAAAAATGATGGCCAGCATGGACATAAAGAACAGCAGTCTTCCTGTATTGACAAAACGCATTAAATAAGTACAAACCCATCGCCCGAGCAGGAAAATCCCCAACGCTGCCATTGCATAAGGTACTGCCGATCGATTATCAATTCCCAATGTTTCCGCATATTGATAAATGTAAGTCCAGCACATGATCTGGGCACCTACATAAAATATCTGAGCGATAACTCCCTCTCTGAATTTCGCTCCTTTGAAAATCCGGACAATAGCGCCAGCAATACTTCCCCCTTTTTCTTCTTCATGGTTTTCAGGCATTTTCACTATTGCGATCAGAACAAAAATGACCATTACCGCCAATCCAAGGGCCACGTAAGGATTTCTAATCACCATCAAATCCGCACTTCGAATCCCGGCTTTCGCCGTTTCAGACAAGGTATCATAAATTACATTGCCACTGGCATCCACATCATCAGATTGCAGGGAACCTAAAATGAAATTTTGTGCAACAAATAAGCCAGCCAAAGCGCCAATTGGGTTGAAAGCCTGTGCGAGGTTGAGTCGTTGGGTGGCTGTTTCCTCAGAACCCATGGATAAGATAAATGGGTTGGCAGTTGTTTCTAAAAATGCCAGGCCAAAGGTCAAAATGTATAATGCCGCCAGAAAAAAGCCAAATTGTTCGAAAGCAGCGGCCGGGTAAAACAACAAGGCCCCCGCAGCATACAAGGCCAATCCTATTAAGATCCCTGTTTTATAGGAATATTTTTTGGCAAAAATTGCTGCTGGTAATGCCATCGTAAAATAACCGCCGTAAAAGGCCAGCTGCACCCATGAGGCCTGGGTATTGTTTAATTCCAATACCTTTTTAAAGGCAGACACCATTGGGTTGGTAATATCATTGGCGAATCCCCAAAGGGCAAAAAGGCTGGTAATCAAAATAAATGGAATCAACAATTCTCTGGAGACGACAGGGTTGGATTTTTCTATGCTCATATGTCAGTTTATCTTTCCGTTTGGAGGATTTCGTTTTGTTGTTTCTTGTTGAAAAATAAAAATCACTCCGATGAAATGAATGAAATGTGCCGATCCAAGATAACACTCTCCATATTTATTTCCCTAATTGTTCTTTTGAAAAATGGGAATACACAGGATTAATCAGGTCAAATCAAAGTTGTCGGTTATTACATTTGCTTCACTACACCTTTTTAAGGATTCGAAAAATCTCACAAAAAAAGGCCGGCACTTTTCAAAAGTACCGGCCCTCCTGATGAAAGGTAATTAAATAAACCTTTCAAAAATTAACATTACTTATTTCGTTACTACAAAACGCTTCATCATCTTTTCACCTTCTGAGATGATCGATACGAAGTAGATTCCACTTTGGAATTGTGGTCCTGTAAGGTCAAGCTGCAGGTTATGCTGGTACTCTACCAGTCGCTGTGTCAATACCTGACGGCCCAGATGATCAAAGATAACCAGTGTTCCTTCCTTGCCAATACCATCCATATGGAAATTCACTTCCGTGTTGGCCGGATTCGGGAAAACGTCAACCTTGAGTACATGAGACGAAACAGGGTTGGTATTGATGTTTTGCGCAAACCCTTCGTTTTCTTCAGTACAAGAGCATTCGCCAAGGTAATCACCACCGTGGTTGCCAACATGAGTTGATACTGCATTTGGACTGATGCAAATGGTTTGTACATTCGCTGGGTTACCTTGAGGCACATGGCAAACCAGTACTTTGTTATTGTTATTACCACATAGCCATTGTGCAGGGAAATCTTCATCTATTCCATTGAAGACATAGTTGTCCACGAGCGGAGCTGTGTCGCATTCATCCGGAATGCCGTCATTATCATCATCATCGTCACAATCATCGGCATCACCATCGCCATCTGTATCCACACTTGCTACAAGAGGATTATCATCTTCTCCATCCAGACAGCCATCATTGTCATCATCCGGATCACATGCATCACCCAATCCATCACCATCTGTATCTAACTGGTCTGGGTTGGCATCATACGGGCAATTATCGTCATCTCCACAAACGTCATCATCATCAGGATCGTCACAGGAACTAACTCTATAATCCTCCACTTCTCCGTAATAGGTGAAACAAGGATCATTAATGTAGTAGTAATCGGATATTACTCTCATGGTGTAATCTCCTTTAGCACCGGCTGGAACTGTAAAACTTGCATAACCTGTAGAGTAATAATAGACATAGGTATTATTAACTACATTTTCCCCGGCATCATTAAAATCACCATCAAGATTCCAATCAATGTACACACTTACGTATTGACTGTAATTACTAACTGAAAAAGATATGTTGTAAGTGGCACCTGGTAATACTGATGCAATCATGGATGTATAATCTGAATACCCGGAAGAACAACCAGAAGTGTTGTTAATTTCTTCCAGGGTCACATTGGAAATCCACATATAATAACATGCATAATAATTTGTTGGCGTACAATATGGAAGTATATCCACTAACCCGTCACAATTATCATCTATACCGTTGCCTATAATTTCAACCGCTCCCGGGTTTAGAGCCGGGTCAGTATCATCACAATCATTGCATGACAAATATCCATCCCCATCATTATCCACTTCATCTCCAGGTACACTACCATCACAATCATTGTCCAGGCCATCACAGATTTCCGGAGCTCCCGGATAGACAGAAGCATTGTAATCATCACAATCGCCGCCACAAGAACTAACTCCATCGCCATCCAGATCAAATCCTTCATCAACTAAGCCATTACAATTATTATCAATGCCGTCACAAACTTCCGCTGCTCCTGGATTAATAGATG
>QQUB01000564.1 GCA_008501835.1 Bacteroidota bacterium | reverse complement strand
AACATTCCCAATAATGATATTCTCACTGGGATCATATTTAGAGGTCCTGTCCGGGATGGCCACTAACCGGGCTCCTGAGAGTCCTTTTCCAAAATAGTCATTGGCCTCTCCTTCAATGGTTAACTTGAACCCACTGGTACAAAACGCTCCAAAACTCTGTCCGGCAGAACCCCGGAATCTGATATCAATCGTATCTTCAGGCAGTCCTTTACTACCGTAAATTTTGGAAATTTCATTGGACAACATAGCTCCAACCGACCTGTCCGTATTTTTGATCAGATGATCAACCGATACTTTTTCCTTAGATTTCAAAGCCGGCTCTGCATCCAGGATCAATGCCCTGTCCAACACCTGATCAAGTCCATGATCCTGTTCCTTGGCTTTGTATTGGATGGATTCAGCATTTTCCGTTTCCTTGTAAAGAATTGGACTGAGATCCAACCCGCGCAATTTCCAGTGAGGTCGCTCTTTTTTGAAACGCAACATTTCTACTTTCCCCACCATTTCGTTCACCGTTCGGAAGCCAAGTCTTGCCATATGTTCTCTTAAATCCTGAGCAAGAAAGGTGAAAAAATTGATCACGTAATCAACTTTTCCTTCAAATCTCTTCCTGAGCTCTTCATCCTGAGTAGCAATCCCAACCGGACAAGTATTCAAATGACACTTACGCATCATGATACACCCCTCCACCACAAGAGCAGCAGTAGCCACACCCCACTCTTCCGCTCCAAGCAAGGTAGCAATGGCCAGATCCCTACCTGTCCGAATTTGCCCGTCAGTCTGTAGCACAACCCGTTCCCTTAAGTTATTCTTCACCAATGTTTGATGAGATTCAGCCACCCCTAATTCCCAGGGCAATCCGGTATGTCGAATGGAGGAAAGCGGTGAAGCCCCGGTTCCTCCGTCATGACCGGAAATCAAAATGGCATCTGCATGAGCTTTGGCAACACCTGAAGCAATGATGCCTACCCCTGCTTTGGAAACCAGTTTGACATTGATCCTTGCCTCACGATTGGCGTTTTTCAGGTCATAGATCAATTGCGCCAGATCCTCAATGGAATAGATATCATGATGCGGGGGTGGAGATATCAATCCCACTCCGGGGGTTGAATGTCTCACCTTTCCGATCCAGTCATTCACTTTATGTCCCGGTAACTGTCCGCCTTCACCCGGCTTGGCACCCTGGGCCATTTTTATCTGAATCTCCTGAGCATTGGTCAGGTAATTACTTGTTACTCCAAAACGCCCGGAAGCCACCTGTTTGATGGCGGAACATTCCGAGTCTCCGTTTTCACCATTAATATACCGGCGTTCATCCTCTCCTCCTTCGCCACTGTTACTTTTGGCACCAATCCTGTTCATGGCAATAGCTAAGGTACTATGTGCCTCATGGGAAATAGAGCCGAATGACATAGCACCTGTGGCAAATCTTTTCAGGATACTTTCGACACTTTCAACTTCTTCCACAGGAATAGCAACGGCTTTTCTGAATTCCAGTAAACTACGCAATGTGATGGCTTTCTCACCTTGATCATTAATCGCCCTTGCATATTTTTTGTAGGTATCGTAATCATTGGTCCTGGTGGATAATTGCAGCAAGTGAATGCTTTGGGGAGTAAATAAATGTTCCTCTCCACGGCGCTTCCACTGAAAAACTCCTCCTTCTTCCAGCATAGGCCTGTCCGGAAGGCTCTTTTTAGGAAAGGCCCTGTCATGTCTAGCCAAAGCTTCCCTCGCAAGGTCGTCAAAAGATAACCCCTTGATTCTTGAAACGGTACCCCTGAAACAAAAATCAGCTACTTCATCACTTAGTCCAAGTATCTCAAAGATCTGAGCTCCCTGGTAAGACTGCAAAGTCGAAATCCCAATTTTGGACATAATCTTCAACAGTCCTTTTTCTATTGCTTTTTTGTAGATACCGATCAATTCATCAAGCGAACGATTTTCTCCGTAGGTATTTGTTTTATTCAAGCCTGCAATTCCAGAAAAAGCGAGGTATGGATTAACGGCTGAGGCTCCATATCCAATTAAAGTTGCCACGTGATGGGTTTCATAAATATCTCCTGCTTCGACCACTATGGATGTCTGGCTCCTCAAACCTACCCGGACAAGATGATGATGGATGGCTCCAACGGCCAGCAAGGAAGGAATCGGTGCAAGGAAAGCATCAGCACTGCGATCACTCAAAACCAGAATATTACTTCCGCTTCGAACATAATCCTCAGCACTGGCGCAAATATGATCAAGCGCCGCTTTTAACCGGCCTTTTTGGCCATCCGCATTAAACAGAATTTTTATGACGCTGGCCTTAAAATTTTTATGGTAAATAAATTTGACCTTGGCCAGATCATAATTGGTCAAAACAGGACTTTCAAGGTGGATGTAGGCCGCATGTTCGGTTTCAGGTCGAAGTATATTTTTTGAACTTCCCAGCATACTAAAAAGCGACATAATCGACCGCTCCCGGATAGGGTCAATAGGCGGATTAGTCACCTGGGCGAATAATTGCTTGAAATAATTGGACAGGTGTTGAGGCTTGTGGGATAATACCGCGAGTGGAATATCAGCCCCCATGGATCCAATAGGATCCTTCTTTCCTTTAACCATTGCTTCCAACATTATCTGGATAGCTTCTCTTGTGTATCCGTGAAGCATCTGGCTTCGAATCAGGGTTTTACGATCTAGTTCCACCTGACTTTCGGCTCTCACGGGCGGTAATTCACTTAATAACAAACGGTATTCTTCCAACCAATCCCTGTATGGTAACCTCCGGCAAATCACGTTTTTAAGTTCCTTATCCCCAATGATCCTGTTCTCGTCCAGATCGGCAATCAGAATTTTCCCGGGTTGTAATCGCCCCTTCATTACGATTTTGGAGGGATCCAGGTCCAGGGTTCCTGCCTCTGAGGCCAGGATCAGTGTGTTATCTTCGGTCAGCAAATACCTTGAAGGTCTCAATCCATTCCTATCCAGGGTAGCTCCCACCAAAATCCCGTCAGTAAAACAGATCGAAGCTGGTCCGTCCCATGGCTCCATCACCGTTTTATGGTATTCATAAAAGGCTTTTTTGTGATCCTCCATGTTGGGATCGTGTTCCCAGGCTTCAGGAATCATCATCATCAATGCATGAGGTAAGGTGTATCCTGAAAAGGTCAGAAACTCCAATGTGTTATCAAAATTCCCTGAATCGGAAAGGTTGCCACCACAAATTGGTTGAAGCATTTCAAGTTCTTCCGGAGTAAAGTAATCCGACTCCAACTGAGCTTCCTTGGATTTCCACCAGTTTACATTTCCGGTAATGGTATTGATTTCCCCGTTGTGAGCCATCAACCTGAAGGGCTGGGCAAGTTTCCATTTTGGAACCGTATTGGTGGAAAACCTCGAATGCACCAACGCCAGACAGGAAGTTAACAACGGATCATTGAGGTCTTCAAAATACGTCTTTAACTGAAAGGTCGTGAGCTGACCTTTATAGATTATGGTCTTATAGGAAAACGAGGTGATGTAATAAAGATCTTTAGACTGCGGAAGGATCTTATAGATATTATGGGCAGCATATTTTCTGAGGATCAGTAATCTCCGCTCCATTTCCCTGGGCTCTGTAGCTATTTTCGGTTTAACAAAGACCTGCTCCATATCCGGTTCAGTGTCCAAAACCGCTTGCCCCAGGTCCGTATTATTAACCGGAACCGGACGATATCCCAATAAATCAAAACCTAATTCATCTATATAGTCATTTAATAAAAGCCTGACCTGTTCCTTGAGTATTTTATTCTTTGGGAAAAAAACCATTCCAACCCCATACGCTGAAAAATCAGGTAAAACAAACCCCAGTTTTTTGCATTCTCTAACAAAAAAATCATGAGGTACCTGTATCAAAATACCAGCTCCGTCACCGGTTTTGGGGTCTGCTCCCAAAGCTCCCCTGTGTTGCATATTGTGCAACATCTGCAAAGCATCCTGTACCAATTGGTGACTTTTTCTCCTTTCCAGATTGGCAATTAACCCTATACCACACGAGTCTTTCTCCATCTGTGGTACATATAAACCACATTGTTCGGTTGTCATAATTGTCAATTTTTGATTGGTGTTTTATCCGGAAGGCAGACAAATATATTTAACCAGACAGGGAAATACCAGAACAAAAACTTAGTTTTATACGAAAGCTAAGTACTAAAAAATGAGCGTTGGAAAGGTATTCAGGTAAATAAACAGGCACAAAGGACATTAGAAAAGTCCTCTGTGCCATGGAACGAATGAGTGCTAGTGTTTAGTCAACGTTTGAATGACGGTTGAAATTTCTGTGAATTTTTCTCTAATCGAGAAGGAGGTTCTTTTGCCTAGCTTAAGCTAAGCAAAACGGTTCTCCGCCGATGAGTAGAGGAAAAAGGCACGGGAAGTTCCCCGTCAATTTAAGCTTGACTAACCACTAGTTCTAATTGGGCTGTGGTGTGATTCTCAGATATGGTTTAACTACTTTATGACCTTTTGGAAACAAAGCAGGTACTTCTTCATCAGGTACAGAAGGAGAAATGACACAATCCTCTCCATATTGCCAGTTTGCAGGGGTGGCCAATTTATGATAAGCCGTCAACTGCAAAGAGTCAATTACTCTGAGTAGTTCATCAAAATTCCTTCCGGTGGAAGCCGGGTAAGTGATGATCAATTTTACTTTCTTGTCAGGGCCAATTACGAATACGGATCTTACAGTTGCCTTATCATCTGCGTTCGGGTGGATCATATCATATAAAGTCGAGACCTTTCTGTCTTCATCCGCGATAATCGGAAAATTGACTGTAGTATTCTGAGTCTCGTTGATGTCGTTTATCCAGCCTTTGTGAGAATCCAGTCCGTCCACACTTAAAGCGACCACTTTGACATTACGTTTGTCAAATTCTTCTTTGTACTTGGCTACAGTTCCAAGCTCTGTGGTACAAACCGGCGTATAATCTGCTGGGTGAGAAAACAATATGCCCCAGCCATCGCCGAGCCATTTGTGAAAACTGATCTCCCCTTCTGTTGTAAGGGCCGTAAAGTCGGGAGCAATATCTCCTAATCTGATTGTTGCCATGAGTTAAATTAATTTAATGGGTGTACAAATAGTTTGAATAAATCTTTCTGATAGATTCTCCGTTTTGGTTTTGATTTATTAATACGACTTATGATTAGGAGAGGCATATCTGATGCTTGGTTAACAAAATACGTTAGCCAAAATCCGATAAGCCAATAGAAGGTTTTTCAAAATTGGAGCAGCGGTTTTACTGAATAAAACCGACTCCGGAAGTATTATTCGTTTTTGGATCGATCAAAATAAATGACCCCGTAGATTTATGATTTTCATAAGTATCAAAGAATAGCGGCTTGCTCAGTTTAATCCTCACCCGTCCAATCTCATTAAGCCTTAAATCAGAGCGTCCATTGCTTTCTCCTGAAAAATCAGTGTGGATGATGCTTTCCAGGTCCTCCACTCTTGCAAGTACTTCCCTCACGCCGTGTTTGAGTAAATATTTCCCCCTTTGTTGTAAAGGATGTTTATCCATCCAGCAAACGTTAGCCACCAATTCCTTCGAAACCTGGGTATCTTCATTGTGCCTGACAATCATGTCTCCACGGCTAATATTGATATCATCCTCTAAAGTGAGTGTCACCGAACTACCTCTTTCAGCTGAAGTAAACTGTTTGTCGAAAAAGTGAATCTCTTTTACTCTTGAAGTAGTTTGGGAAGGCAAAACCATCACCTGATCCCCAACAGAGATCTCCCCGCCATATAGTTTACCGGCATATCCTCTAAAATCATGATGACCATTGGTTTTTGGTCTGATCACGTATTGCACAGGTAACCTGGCAGGTGCTTTTTCGTAAACATCTTTTACTTCGATATTTTCAAGGTGCTCCAGCAACGACTGCCCATTATACCAGGGCATTTTCGAGGATTTCTTCACTACATTATCTCCCCACAATGCACTAACCGGTATAAACGTAAGCTTCTGTCCCTGATACGTACTTTTCTCTGACAGTCTGATCATATCCTCTTTGATCTGATTAAACCTGTCTTCTGAGAAATCAACCAGATCCATTTTATTCACAGCGACCACCACATCCTTTATTCTCATAAGATTATTGATAAAGAAGTGGCGAAATGTTTGCTCGATCACCCCATTACGGGCATCGATCAGGATCACGGAAGCCTCAGAAGTGGAAGCTCCTGTTACCATATTTCTGGTGTATTCAACGTGCCCCGGGGTATCCGCAATGATATAGCTACGGGTATCTGTTGAAAAATAAATATGTGCTACATCTATGGTAATGCCCTGCTCCCGTTCGGCTACCAAACCGTCGGTTGCCAGGGAAAAATCCAGATAATCAAATCCCCTTTTTTTACTGGTCTCCCGGATAGCCTCCAGTTTATCAACCGTCAGGGATTTTGTATCATATAGTAACCTTCCGATCAAGGTACTTTTTCCATCATCCACGCTTCCTGCAGTTGCTATTTTTAAAACTTGCATGTTGATTTTGTTTTTCAAATTTGTTTAAGAGAATGTTTAATTTTTCTGGTAACTGAAAATCAATTATTTAAGCTGTCCTATTTTTTGTTCCAGAAAAGGAAAACCGGAAGGATTGGAATATCGGATAAGACTAAGCCCTACCCTGCTTTCCATTCTTCCTCCGACATTAACCTGTACGGGATCTTCGACATTTCATCCTCTTTTCCTTAAGATTATGAATTTCGTTGCGGACCCTTTAGTCCACTATAAAAATTAATATTCAGCTCTAAAAATACCCCTGTTGTTTACGCTTTTCCATGGCCGCTTCAGATCTTTTATCGTCAATTCTTGCTCCTCTTTCAGAAATAGAAGATCTGCGAATTTCCTCAACAACAGAATCAATATCCGCGGCGTATGATTCAACCGCTGCGGTACAACTCATATCCCCAACGGTGCGGAAACGCACCATTCTTTCTTCAACTTTTTCATCTTCATCCCTGTAGACCACATCGTCATTAGCT
>QQUB01000262.1 GCA_008501835.1 Bacteroidota bacterium | reverse complement strand
GGTCCCAACATGCTGTCGATCAACAACGAAACCTATGCCCTTTTGCCAGACCCAGATACTATTTATTATTTCTATAACAGCATAAAACTATTTTACCAAAATGGTGGTGGAGACGCTTACATCGTTTCTGTAGGTTCATACGGTAAACCTTCCGGAAAACCTCTTCAGCAAGGATCTGTCCTGGTTAATAGTAATGTAAAACTCAACGACCTCCTGCAAGGACTTGAAACCTTAAAAAACGAGCAGGAACCCACCATGTATATTTGCCCTGAGGCAACCTTACTCAATGTAGCCAATAATGGCACGCTTATGGAGCAGATGCTGTTACAAAATAGCACAATGAATACCGCCATTTCGATCTTTGATATCATCGGTGCGAAAAATCCTGACCCACTGCTTTTCAGCCAGGATATACAAACTTTCCGAAACCATACCGGCACGGTTGGACTGAATTTCGGAGTAGCCTATTATCCTTTTATCGGTACTACCATCATGCAACCGGAAGACCTTGATTATACCAATCTGTTTGGAGGTAAAACCGAACCTCTGAAGGAATTATTAAGTCCTCCGGCAGCACCGAATTCGAAAGTTGAAATGGTCCTGAAAAAAATGGAAGACCCCGACAATAAGGAATTGGTCGGAGAACTCCACAAACAGCTATTATTAACCAGTTCAGAGTACAAGCTGATCATGGACAAGGTTTTACAGGATGCGAATTTACTACCGCCCAGTGGAGGTATGGCGGGCATAATAACCTTGGTCGACAACTCGGAAGGCGTTTGGAAAGCCCCGGCCAATGTGTCTATGTCCTCCGCAACGGATCTTCCCATTAATCTTACTGATGCCCAGCAGTCCGGCCTTAACGTGGATGCCATATCAGGAAAATCTGTCAATGCCATCAGGTCATTTCCGGGTCAGGGTATTCTGGTCTGGGGCGCTAGAACACTCGATGGAAACAGTATGGACTGGAAGTACATACCCGTCAGGAGGACAATTACCTTCCTTGAACAATCCTGCAAACTTGCCGCCCGGGCTTATGTATTTCAACCCAATGATCAAAACACCTGGCAGGCAGTTACGTCAATGATTGAAAGTTTCCTTACTTCCATTTGGAAGCAAGGTGGATTGGCAGGAGCAAAAGCTTCGGACGCTTTTTCGGTTCATTGCGGCCTGGGAAAAACCATGACTGCCCAGGATATTCTGGACGGTTATATGAAAATCAATATTCATGTTGCCATTACTCATCCGGCCGAATTTATTATCATTTCATTCAGTCAACAAATGGCACAAAGCTGATTAAACTTTACAAAAATGCTGATTACAATAAGTTCAATAATAATATTGGTCGCAGGCTTTTGGTTTTATGGTAACTCAGGTTGGCATCTAAACCGTAATAAATTCAATAAACTCCCAATCGGTGATTTGAAACATTTAAAGGGACCCGTTTATGTAGATGATGTCGGTCACTTTTGGGAATTGCTGGATCAGAAAAAGAATATTTTCCACCAGCCGGATCATGAGGTTGAATTAATTGAAAATCCCTATCCCAACGTAGAAGGCTCTTTTGAAATGGATACTAAGAACCCTAACCTGAAGTTCTTATGTAAAACAGATTCCGGAGGTTCTTTTGAGGCTATTTTGCAACCTGACGGCACTTATCTAACACAAGGTTTAAAACAAGGGACCTATAATTATGGCCACCCGGAAGGTTTGTGGGGCAGTTTTAAACATGCCATTCTGGATGTCATTCCTCATTTTATCAATTCAAATTATCGTTCTTTTTAGTTCAGCCCGTAGATTTTTTTATTTTTGGAACCTCATTCGGATTGGGATAAATTCCACCTAAACACATTTGAAATGATAGATTCACTTTTAAAGGTTATTGTTAAACAGCTAAATGAACGTTTAAAGCATACTAATGATACCGGACCTGAAAATTTGGTGGAACTTTCCCGGTTTTATCTTCCGGATGGCCAATTCAATGAACAATGTGCTGAGAAAATCGTTTGTTCGGTTGTCAATATTGAAGAAGAGAGACAACTCAAGAATAATCGGACATCAGCTGGATTAATAACCCAACCGCCCTTACAACTATCTCTTTATGTACTTTTTGCTGCCAATCTAAAGGATTACCATAGAGCTCTGAAAATGACGAGTTCTGTTTTATCTTTTTTTCAATCCCGTGCAGTTTTAAATCATCAAAACTCTCCTAGGCTGCCAGAGGAAATTAATAAGGTCTTTTTTGAATTATACACCCTGACTTTTGAACAAATCAATCATCTTTGGGGATCGTTAGGTACAAGTTATATGCCCTCTGCGCTTTACAAGGTCCGGTTGATCATAGATAATGAAAATATGATTTTAGAAGAGATACCTTATATCACCAAAGTGGAATTACCCCCAGACGCAGAACAATAAACAAAACCAGATTGTGCAGATGCTGGTTATTACAAAAACTAATTATTAATTGAAGTTGCGGTCTTCAGGTTTTGTACCTGCCTGACATCTTCAGGAGGTAGGCTCGCAACTTAGGTTAATTATCCAATTGATTAAAACATGACAAAAACCATTAATCCAGGGTTTTTACCCTTTTTTATGCTCATCCCGCTTTCTATTTTATTAATCCGATGTTCCACACCTACAGAACCTGTCAATAAATTTGCAGTGCAGGAAGGTTGGTTTAAAGACAATTGTGCCAGCTGTCATGGAGAACAAATGCAGGCTTTCGTTGACCGTGAATGGATGTTCGGCAATTCGGAAGAGGATCTTTTTAAAACTATTAAATATGGTAATGATTCTCTCGGTATGCCCTCCTGGGATTCGTTATTCAATGACCTGCAGATCGACAGCCTGGTGGATTACATCCAATATGGAATAGAAAATGTTGACAAATACCAGTTTGAAGACATCGTAATTGCCTCCGATACGTTTCACACCGACAATTTTTCATTTTACCTGGATACTGTTTTCACAGGTGGTGACGTCCTGTGGGGCATGGCTTTTTTACCGGTTGGAGGAATGCTCATTACCACCAGGGAAGGTGTCCTTTATCATCTGAACAAGGATCTGGATTCTACACGGGTTGAAGGCGTTCCTGAAGTTAAGGCTGAAGGTCAAGGAGGTCTTTTAGATGTTGAATTACATCCAGACTTTGACCAAAACAGGTTTATTTACCTTTCCTATTCTGCCTTCAAGGAAGAAGATGGAGAGATACTTACAACAACTGTTGTTGAAAGGGCGATTTTTTCAGATAATAAACTTACTGAACGAACAAGAATATTTGAAGCCCTCCCCTACTTACCTACCCGCCACCATTACGGTTGCCGTTTGGAATTTGACAATGATGGCCTTTTATTCATTTCCGTCGGAGATCGAGGTCGTCGGGACGATAACCCTCAATATCTGGACAACCACTGTGGCAAAGTCCACCGTGTTCATGACGATGGAAGTATCCCTGAGGATAATCCATTTGTTGATAATGAAGAAGCGATGCCCTCTATTTACGCCTATGGCATCCGAAATCCCCAGGGAATGGTCAAACATCCGGTCACGGGGAAAATGTGGGAACATGAGCATGGTCCTCGCGGAGGTGATGAAATAAACATCATAAAAGCCGGAAGTAATTACGGGTGGCCGGAGGTATCCTATGGTTTGAACTATGACGGTACAACCTACACCAATGTTCTGGAAAGAGATGATGTTAATCCACCCATTTTGTATTGGACTCCCTCGATTGCTCCAAGTGGGATGGATTTCATAAAAAGTGATTTATACCCCGGTTGGGAAAACCAATTATTGGTGGGTTCTTTAAGGTTTAAATACCTGAATCTTTGCATGCTCGATGGCGAAAAAGTAATCAGTGAAGAAACCTTATTGAAGAATATCGGACGTGTTAGAGATGTAAAAACGGGGCCTGAAGGGTATATTTATGTTTCGGTGGAATACCCTGGAAGGATTTACAGGCTTGTGCCTATGTAAAAGTAAACAATGGCTTTAAGTAAAAAGAAATCAAGGCTGATAACTGTTGGTGATATTCAATATCGATGGCTCGTTTCTACGAATTCAGGAAAAAACGTGTTTGTCGCCGAACAAGAAGGCGTGAAAGGTTGCAGGATGGAAGCTTATTTCGACCGGTATAAAAACAAATTTGCCGGTCCAGGTTTGTTAAAATCCAAAGACAACCTTGTGATCATTAAACCCGGTGATACAGCGTCAATTATATTACAGGCCCTGGATCACGGATGGACTCCTGAAGCAAAAGGAAAACCAGTGGTTTTTGATTTAAAAGCAGGACTGTTAATTCCCAGATAATTTGAATATTTGTGGCGAACTTAAAATCTACTTTTCTTAAAAAACTACAACAAATGCAATTTAAATACTTGCTGATCCTTTCCGGTTTTTCCTTTTTATTAATGGCTTGTCCCTCTAAGAATGACAACAAAAAGACACTCGATGAAGTCACGGAATGGATGACCGGTGCCTTCTCCAGCGCCGAACAGGCACAGCAGGATTCAGCTTTCTACGACATCAGTTTACGTATGTTCCCAATCTGGGAAGATGATGACCAGGCCAACTGGCTTTACGTTGAACAGGCCGTAACAGCCATGATCGACAAACCCTACCGTCAAAGGATATATCGGGTTACCATTGATGAAAATGGAATGATAGAAAGTAAGGTTTATGAATTGCCTGACCCTGCAAGCTTTGTTCACGCCTGGAAAAATCCGGAGATCTTTTCCGGTATCACGCCTGAATCTCTCATTGCACGGGAAGGTTGTGCTGTATTCCTGGAAAAAATATCCAAACACCAGTTCAAGGGAGCGACCAAACCCAATGCTTGCATCAGCACCCTCAGGGGAGCCAGTTATGCCACCTCTGAAGTAGAAGTACAATCAGACAGGATCATTTCCTGGGACAGAGGCTGGAACGATTCCGGAGAACAGGTCTGGGGAGCAGTGAAAGCCGGATATATTTTCAAAAAATTACAACCCTGATCTGGACCAAAAAAAATTGAACACCACAATCGAACATCATGAACAGTTTATACCTTGAAGTGGCCATAAAATACATCCACTTCATCAGTATTTTTACGATAATAATTACCGTTGGAGGAGAGTATTTTCTATTGAAAAAGGAAATGACCCGGGCGGAAATCAGACGTATTTCCAGGATTGACGGACTCTACGGCCTGGCATCTGTTACCCTTGTAGCAGCTGGACTTACCTTGTGGTTTGGGGTTGGAAAACCGGCAGAATATTACAATGCCAATTGGGTCTTCCATCTAAAATGGGGTCTTTTTGTAGTAGTGGGATTACTGTCCATCATCCCTACCCTATTCTTCAACCGGAACCGGAAAGGAAATCAGGAGGAAATCGTCTCTGTTCCCAATAAGATCAAAACGGTTATTCGCATTGAATTGATCATTCTGTTTATCATTCCAATGCTGGCTTCCTCAATGGCCAAGGGAATTGGTTTGATGAATTGATCTGAGAATATGTTTAGATTTTTAATTATTGAAAATCAACCTACTACCCCAAACACTATTGCATCCTGTATCGGAAAATTGGATAGTTGGAAAATTGGGTATATGAAATCAGTCATCCATCCTTCCTCTCGAAATGCAATAACATTTTATGGGGTGCAAAAATTTCGAATAAAATGCTTTTACCTGAAACCCGCAACTTGATTTAAGTAATTATTAGCAATTAACCCTTCAGGCTCTGGTTAAGGTCATTTTAGCGGAATCATAATCTGCTCTCCTGTGTACGTTACAGTGAGATCGGTATCAATATCCGGGTTAAACCCAAGATTCCTTTCAGGGGTAAAGTATACTATGCGGAATTGCTGTTTCTTCGGCATTCCCGGAAAATCGCCATTTCTTTCACCTATGTGGAGTACTCCTTTATCTTCCTCATAGTGCAAAGGAATTATGGACCAGGCTCCATTTTCATAATTGTAATTCAAACCTTCATCATTATAAAGATCAAAATCTGCATCGGCACCGCCGTAAACGAATAAAGTAATCAGGGTATCTGGTTTTTCCATGGCGTATTGAATCGATTCACCCACTGGTATGATGGATCCGGCTTTTACAAAAACCGGCATTCGGGTATACTCTGCCCTTGCCTCAATGGTTTGCCCTCCCTCAAAATAATTCCCTTCATAAAGATTGAACCATCCATTGCCTGCAGGGAGGTAAACATCCCTTTTTCGGGCCTTATACTCCGTCACCGGATTGATCAGGAAGGAAGGACCAAACATATATTGATCGTCAATATCCAAAACGTTTGCATCCTCAGGAAAATCCATGACTAAACCTCGCATAAGGGTATAATCATCGAAATAGGTTTTTCCGGCAAGGGAATAGATATAAGGCATAAGCCGGTACCTGAGTTTATTGTAATAGAGCATGGAGCTGTAGGCAGGATGTGTTTCCGGAGCAATATTATAAACCTCCCTAAAAGGGAATTGCCCATGCACCCGGAACATTGGACAAAAAGCACCGTACTGATACCAGCGGGTATTTAATTCCTTCCATTCATCAAGATGCTCTTTGGTGGGTGTACCTCCATAAGCACCATAACGCGATTCAACGGAAAAACCGCCAATATCCATAGTCCAGTTAGGAATACCGGACATCGAAAAATTAACCCCTGCAGAAATCTGGTCGCGGAAGTCACTCCATCGGGAAACGATATCCCCACTCCAGGTAACCGCAGCAAAGCGTTGCTGACCGGCATAAGCTGACCGGGTAAGGATAAATACTCTTTGGTTCGGAGCAACTTCCCGTTGGGATTCATAAATCCCTTTGGAATTCATCAGGGAAAAGCTGTTAAAATACTGCTCACCGGGCCCGAGATAAGTCGGATCCATATTTAGCTTGCGGTCTGCAATACTTAAATTGGAATGCATGTCAGGTTCCGTGGCATCAAGCCACCATGCATCAAAACCTTTGCTGACTAAATGCCCATTGAGCTGGTCCCAGAACCTGTCTCTGGCGCCCGGCTT
>QQUB01000887.1 GCA_008501835.1 Bacteroidota bacterium | reverse complement strand
CCCTGCCCATACGTTATTGGCCCGCTCCCCTACCACCTTCTCAATTCGCTCCTTCATCTCCCTGGCTGCCTTATTAGTAAAGGTCAGCGTAAGGATATTCCAGGGAGCAATGCCCTTATCTATCAGGTGAGCGATTCGGTAGGTCAAAACCCTGGTCTTTCCTGAGCCTGGGCCGGCAACGATCAATACCGGGCCATCAGTTGTTTCCACAGCCTGGCGCTGTACAGGATTGAGTTGATCGAGATATGAAGGGCTGTTCGCCATAGAGGTAAACTTTTCGTTTTTTATTCCAGGCTAAGGCTGAGGAAAACTATTTATTGAGAAACCAGCGAAATTTACAAATTCAAAAGGAATGTAAATGAGTAACGCAGGAATTACCTAAAGCTCCTAAACCAAAACCTTCCATAGCAATGGAATACACTATGAAAAAAATTAACCAATAAAAAAATCCTGCTGGAAGTACTCCCATGACAGACGGGAAATGTACACGCCACAATGTTACGAACTTTCTAATAAATGGAAAGAATTTTGAAGGAAAGAAATGAAGGGTTGTCATGTTGATTATCCCCCTGACTCGCAAACTTCAAGCCCTGCAAGCATATTTCAGTAAAAGTTTACCTGCTGACCAAAGGAAGGTAGGCTATAAGCCTTGACGAAGGTTAGGTTATCTGGTTACTTATTCCTCTGGCCCCATTCGGGGCCCAATCCCGGTAACGGGAAAATAAAGAAGTACTACACAGAACCGCAGAACAGCAAAATGTCCAATATCCAATAATGAAGTAGAAATCTATCCCAAGTTGATAATAAAAAGGGTCTTCAACTACTCCGATGCCCGAGGCGCCCCTTCCCTCTGTAGCCTATAGTGTTATCCGGTTACTTATTCCTCTGGCCCCATTCGGGGCCCAATCCCGGTAACGGCCAGGCATGCCGAAAACCAGAGCGTGCTGTAGGTACGCAATCACTTCGAACGAGTAAATTTAAGACTAACCCAGCAATCTTACCCCTACCCTCTGGGTCGAAAAAGTATTGTGTTAGGATAGATGCACAAGTTCCCCTGTTATTTTTGCTGATCTGTAGTGTTATTGCGTACCTCTGGCACGCATCCGGTCTCAGCCTTGGCTGTTACCGGGATTAGGCCCCTCTGGGGCCAGGGTGATACATGAAAGTAGGATACAGGCCTAAAAGGTGATTAAATGTCAAATTTGGATGAAATTAAGAAAAATCATCACAAGGCGATGCCTTTGCGCAGGCAGCCAGCGTTGGCAGAAGGTGTTGCCCCCGACACTATGTGTACGGGGCAGGCTTTGTCGAAGGGATCAATAACCCACTCCATGCACATCCAGGATTGAATTCATGGAGTTATTGACTTCTTTGGCTTGTTTGCTTAAGGAAGGTGGCAGGTCCTTATCAGAAAAAAGGCTGATTTTTTGAGTCTCTTTGATCACACTGCCGGTTTTAAGGTCATCCACCACCCAGTGTCGCAGAATAACAGGTTTTTCTTCCTGAGTGACTAATTCATCCTTCCAGCTGACTTCAAACTGGCAGGCGCCCTTTTCTATGGGAATTCTGTCAGTGGTAGTAAAGAAAAGGCCATCGGTATCAAGTAGTGGATAGCCGGTACGATCTGGGTCGTACTTTTCGATATTTTTCACATTTGGCGGAAAAACGACATCAATGAGATTGGCCCTGATGATGGTAATGAATTGAGAAAAGCGTATATTAGCGCCTTCGAGATTGAAAGCCTTCCAGTTGCGTTCCAAAACACCGAGAGCATTAGTCAGGAACTCCAGTTCCTCCAGGACCAGGTCCTGTTCAAATTCACCCTGGCTTTCTATTTCCAGTATAAAAATGTCTCCCTCATGTAACAATTCGGAGAAAAAAGAACCACTTTCGTCTCTTTTGGAAACAATCTGCTTTTTTTCTCCGTTAAGAATCAAGGAAACAAAAATGGAGCCCCCACTTTTTTTCCAGTTAAAACTCAGGTAGCCCTCGGCAGGTATTACAATTTCTAATTGTAGCCTGTCGGTGGGCCTACTTCTAACCAGTAGATTACCGGCCCCTTCTGCCTGCAATCCTATGGGAGCTCCGGTGACATCTACCCCACCGTCACCATTAATTCTTGAAGCTTTCCATTTGTCAATTTCAAAGTACCCTTGAAAACCTTTTTCATTCCCAAATTCATAATAGCGCTCTTCATAACCGGCCAAATATGCCGGACTTCCGCACTCGCTGATTACAAAAGGTTTATCAATTTTGCTTTCTTCCCAATCATCCGAACAAAACACTTCGGAATGATTGGCCTGGTAATGCAATGCACATCCAGGAATGTTTTTTTGTACTGAGGTAAAGTTTGAAATTTTTGCAGAAAAAACATCCGTAGCCAAAGCGATCATGAACCAGAGTATTAATCCGGCCCGGTAAAAGTCTTTTATCTTAATTCTAAACATAAGTTTTATTATGGTCTTCAATCGCTCGGCTAGTGGGTGTCTATAAGAAACACGGACCCGCTAGTAATGCTGATCGCAAAATATTTTTTTTACTAAAGGAAATTTGGAAGGAAGACAATTAGAGTTATCGAAACGCCTGTACAGGCATGAGAGTTGCTTGTTAATAATCATGGGACTAATAAGTTTAAGGGACTTTGACAATTTGGTTGCGAAGATAAGGGCTTTCCCGCATTAACGCAACCTTTAATCAGGTATTTTTCAATTGGGAAAAACTCCTCAAATTTTGGAATACTTCCCGGAATCGGTTTTTAAAAATTTATTATAAAACTTTGATTAATAGCGTTTTTACATCTTACGTTTTTATACCATGAAATGTTTCAGGAAAAATGGAAAAAATTATTTGGCCAATCAGAACCCCCTGAAAATGAGTGGAGCCACGGATACCCGAATGATGTTTGGAAAACAATGACACGATTTTTTTATGCAAATCTGTACATGGTTACGTTCAGACTAAACCTTAAAATAAATGCTGCTTAGATTGGAATTTATACTCTCGGAAATTACCGCAACATCCTCATCAAAAACCGGCTCATCCAGTTGTCGTCAGCATTGGCAAGAGCATCAAGAGCCTTTTCTGCCTGGTTGGAAACAGCATTGATATCGTCAATGACTTTTTTGAATGCTTCGGCTTCGGTTCCCGACTCATCTACTTTTGATAATTCTTCCAGTGTTTTGATCACCGGATCCAACTCCTTTTTCTTTCGCTGGGCTGCAATTTTACGAACCACATCCCAAATATCTTTTTCTGCAACAAAAAACTCTTTGCGTTGTCCGACAACCAGCTCTTTATACACCAACCCCCAGTCAATGAGGGCCCTGATATTCATGTTGGCATTCCCACGGGAAATCTGAAGTTGTTCCATTATGTCATCAGCACATAATGGTTCCGGGGCGATCAATAATAAAGCATGGATCTGAGCCATCGTCCTGTTGACCCCCCAGTTGGATCCAAGTACGCCCCAGGATTGGATGAATTTCTCTTTTGCTGCTTCAAGTTCCATAGGAGATTGTCAAAATTTTTTCCACTCAAAAGGAGTTGTTTTCCTCCTTACCAAGATATCAAAAAGGGAGAGATGGAAGAATCGGGAAGACTGGAAGGAAAGCTTTTTCACATTCATCCATTTCCCCACTCCATCCACTTTTCCTCTTGAATTAGAATATTAATATCATGCTGAAATTCCTTTATAACATCATCACATCTATCCTGATCAGACCTTATAAAAAGGCAATTTCACCACTTTCGCCGGAAGCCGTTTTTTCCCAAGAGATACAAAAATCTCCGTATCGACAGCCGCAAATGCTTTAGGGACATATCCTAACCCAATGGGGATTCCTAATGAAGGTGACAAAGTTCCGGAAGTCACCTTTCCAATCTCATTTCCATCTGCATCCTCAATAGGATAATCATGGCGAGGCACCCGGCGGCCATCTACTTCGAAGGCAACCAGTTTTTTTGTAATACCATCAACCCGCTGTTGTGCAAAAATGTCCCTACTGATGAAGTCCGTATTTTTTGTTTTGGTAATCCAGCCCAAGCCTGCTTCAATAGGGGAAGTTTCGTCATTGATATCATTTCCATACAGACAGTATCCCATTTCCAGGCGTAAGGTATCTCTTGCTCCCAGACCGATAGGTTTTATGCCAAAATCAGCACCCGCCTCAAAAACCGCATCCCAAATAGCCGGCAGATCCTTATCATCAGCATAAATTTCAAACCCTCCTGACCCTGTGTAACCGGTAGCTGATACCAGGACATTGTCAATACCTGCAAAACGTCCTTTTTCAAAAGTGTAATATTTCATGGCCTTCAGGTCAATATCCGTCAATGATTGAAGTGCTTCGGCGGCTTTTGGCCCCTGAACCGCTAATAAGCCTGTCTTGTCAGAAATATTTTCTAAAGACGTGTCAAATTTGTTATGCTTATTGATCCAGTCCCAGTCCTTGTCAATATTGGAGGCATTAACTACCAACAGGTAAGCACGCTCGCCCTCAGCACATTTGTCCTCAGGAAGTCTGTAAACAAGCAGGTCATCAACGATACCTCCTTTGTCATTTGGAAAGCAGGAATATTGAACCTGTCCTATTTCAAGTCGGGAGGCATTATTACTGGTCACCCACTGCACAAGATCAAGTGCTTCTTTTCCTTTTACAATAAATTCCCCCATGTGGGTAACATCAAAAACACCGACGCCTTCGCGGACGGTTTGATGCTCTTCTTGAATGGTGGTATATACAATTGGCATGTTGTAGCCTGCAAATTCTGCCATTTTGGCTCCGAGTGCGATATGCTTGTCTGTTATTGGTGTATTCTTCATTAATTTTTTTGCTTAGGTTTTTTTAAAATTCGAATTTCAAATCATTGAAAAGGAATAATTAATCCGTGGAATTGATGTTACCGCTAGAATGGATAACTGAATAACTGGATTATTGGAATTAAATGGTCTCTTCCAAACATCCATTTTTCCATTTCATCCACTTTCCCATCTGAATTTGGAATGAGGTTTCCCGGTTCGACAAAAGTAGTCAATTTATTCCGTTTGTAATAGCTTTTGCCTCCCTTGGAGACTAATGATTTCCCCAACATTGGTTCCCTTTTTAGGGTCCCCACCTGGGCTTCGCCGGGTGCCGAGCTGTCCGTTGCTCTCCCATCTCTGGTACTGCTCGTCCCTGCGCCGCCCTTCGCTATACGCTCCGGCCTTTCGTTGTGATCTCATCCTACAAGGTTCATGCGCTTTACACCTATGTACTATAAAACATCATTATCAACCTCTTTATGAAAAATTTCATTTCGAAAAAAAATCACCAAATCCCTTGACTCTAACGTTACGTCAGCCCATATCTTTGTTTCGAAATTAACTTTTTATGTCAAAATACACTGTAAAACAATTATCCAAACTGGCTGGTGTGAGTGTCCGGACCTTACACCATTATGATCAGATTGGGTTGTTAAAACCTTCATTCAGGTCTGATAAAGGGTACCGGTATTACGAAAGGGAACAATTGCTTATTCTTCAGCAAATCCTTTTTTAATCTTGGGCTGGGCAGTTTGTATGTGACAGATGAGCGTTTTAAAGCCTATTACGAAAAATTCAGACCGGGACTGGCTCATTTTGTCAATGAATCCATCAAGGTTTTTTGTAAACACTTAAAATAAATACCATGCGTGAGTTTTTAATTTTATTATATGGTGGAACCATCCATAGTGATGATTTGGAAGCTATGGAAAAACATGAACATCTTGTCAAGTGGGGAACGTACCTGGGCAAGGTTAACCAAACAGGCTTTCATCTTAAAGGCAGTCCCCTGAACAAAATTGGAAAGGTGATATCAGCGGGGAAAATTGCTGGCCTCAGCGCAGAAAGATCACCAAGGTTAAATGCTTATATGATTTTTCGAGCCGACGATTTTGAGACAATTCTTCCAATCCTTAAAGACTGTCCATTACTGGAATCTGCCGATGCAAGGATTGAAGTTTTGGAAACACAACCTAATATTGCATAAACAAAAAAGGTCCGGAAGCCCGGGCCTTTTTTGTCTGTATATCCAATAACAAGTAACCAGCAACTAGTAACCTGTAACCACCATCACCTTCTTGACCACCAATTGATCTCCCACCACTATCTTCATCAAATACACACCTTCGGCATAATCTCCCATCTCCATTGTCACTTCATCCGCTGCCTTTTGCTTGTGCATCCTCCTGATCTCCTGTCCGCTGATATCCATCAGGATCAATGTCGCACGCTGTTGTGGTATATCAAAACTGATCCTTACCTCACTGGAGGTCGGATTCGGTGAAAGCGTGATCTTCTGTTCCAGTGTCCTGTCTATAGTTGATGTGATGTTCTCCACTTCTATGCACCCCTGAGCGATACACTCATTTTCATCCGTCACCTCTAAACAGTAATTACCCGGTGGGATGTTCGTTAGATCCTCTGTTGTAGCTAATAGATTTCCTTCTCCATCATACCAGATATAGCCGTAATTGCCCGTTCCTCCTGTCACCGTTGCCTCTATCGCTCCGTTAGGCTCCATATTCGTCGCTGCCGTGGCTTGCAGGGTGATGCTCATCGTATCAGGGATCGGAAGATCCACCTCTCCTGTTTGTTCACATCCCAGTGCATCCGTCACTGTCCAGCTCCAGGGAGATGTGGCCGTGAGTATGGTTTGGGCAGTGGTTGTTCCTGTGCTCCAAACATAAGTGTATCCTTCCGTTCCGCCTCCGGCTGTCAGTGTGGCTGTGTATGGATTTTCCGGATCACAACTATAATCGCTTACTTGTTCCGTTACAGTTAGTGTATTTTCAAGCATTATTTCAAAACTACAGGTTGTTGTATTGCCTGATACATCCATTGCCTCGTAGGTGATCTGAGTTGTGCCTTGTGGGAAGGTTGACCCGGAGGCAGGACCCTGGGTTTGGGTGATCGTTTCAATACCACAGTTATCTGCTGCCTGTGGCAGATCATAGATGATCTGTGTACAGTTCATACTCGTGAAGCTCT
>QQUB01000371.1 GCA_008501835.1 Bacteroidota bacterium | reverse complement strand
ACTGAATAACAATAAAAAAGCTTATAAACGACATTTCAGGATTTTGTTTCAGGCACCCAAAGAACCACCTTTTTCAACCCTGAATTCATGCTGTTATTAATCGAGTTTGAGTACGTCCAGGAATGCGTTCTGAGGAACCTGAACTTTACCGATTTGCCGCATTTTTTTCTTCCCGTTTTTCTGTTTGTCCAGCAATTTACGCTTTCTGGGAATATCACCACCATAACATTTGGCCGTTACATCTTTTCGCATAGCGGATATAGTTTCTCTGGCAATAATTTTGGCCCCAATAGCCGCCTGAATAGCGATGACAAATTGTTGGCGAGGCAGTAACTCTTTGAGTTTTTTACATATCTGCCGTCCGAAAGAAGCAGCTTTATCCCTGTGCACCAAAGCTGATAGGGCATCCACAGATTCTCCGTTGAGCAGAATATCCAATTTTACCAGATCCGATGGCTTGTATTCACTTGGCTGGTAGTCAAAAGAAGCGTAACCCCTTGAAATCGATTTTAGCCTGTCGTAGAAATCAAAAACGATTTCAGCCAACGGTAACTCAAACGATAATTCAACTCTGTGTTGGGTAAGATAATGTTGCGTGAGCAAGGTGCCTCGCTTTTCCATACACAAAGCCATAATACTTCCGATATAATCTGGCTTGGTGATGATCTGGGCACTGATATATGGTTCTTCAACCCTGTCCATTAAAGTAGGTTCAGGCAGGTCAGTAGGAGTATGGATCGTTATTTTTTCTCCCTTTTTAGTGTAGGCAAAATAGGATACGTTAGGAATGGTGGTAATCACATCCTGGTCGAACTCTCTTGAAAGTCGCTCCTGGATGATCTCTAAATGCAACATTCCCAGGAATCCGCAACGAAATCCAAAACCCAGTGCAGTAGACGTCTCAGGTTCAAAAACTAAGGATGCATCGTTCAGCTGTAATTTTTCAAGACTCTCTCTCAAGTCTTCAAAATCATCATTGTCAATAGGGAAGATCCCGGCAAATACCATGGGTTTTACATCCTCAAAACCTTTGATTGCGTCTACACATGGATTGTCAACCGTTGTAATCGTATCTCCAACTTTAATTTCCTTGGAAATCTTTATTCCTGTGATCACATATCCAACATTACCGGCTGATAATTCCTTTTTGGGTTCCTGCGACATCCGTAATACACCTATCTCATCCGAATCATATTCATTTCCGGTATTTACGAAACGAATTTTCTGCCCTTTTTTAATGGTACCATTGAGTATTCTAAAATAGGCAACAACCCCGCGGTAAGGGTTGAACATGGAATCAAAAACGAGTGCCTGAAAGGGAGCTTCAGGATCTCCTTCAGGAGCTGGAATTCTATCGACAATAGCTTCCATTATATCTTTAACCCCTAATCCTGTTTTCCCGCTTGCGTGTATGATTTCATCCAGATCACAACCAATAAGGTCCATGATCTGCTCTGAAACTTCATCAACCATGGCACTCTCCATATCCACTTTGTTTAGGATGGGAATGATTTCAAGATCGTGCTCAATAGCGAGGTAAAGATTTGAAATAGTTTGTGCCTGTATTCCCTGAGAGGCGTCTACCAGCAACAAAGCTCCTTCACAAGCAGCAATGGACCTCGAAACTTCATAAGAAAAATCTACGTGGCCGGGGGTGTCGATAAGGTTAAAAGTATATTGAACGCCATCGGAATGATTATAATACAATTGTATGGCGTGACTTTTTATAGTAATTCCGCGTTCTCGTTCCAGGTCCATATCATCCAGCGCCTGGTCCTTCATGTCTCTTTCAGAAATAGTCTGGGTAAATTCCAGCAAACGGTCTGAAAGAGTACTCTTCCCGTGGTCAATATGCGCAATAACGCAAAAATTTCTAATCTTCTTAATTTCCATAGAGGGCAAAGATATGTTTTGATTGGCATTTCTTGTCTATTGCAGCTAAGAATTTCTGTAATCCGAAAAGAAAACATATCCCCACATAACCCTGGCAGGTAATTTCTCAGAAAAAATTCAAAAAAATCATCAGAATGGCAGCGTTTTTTAAAGGAGGGCGTTTCATCTATAAAAGCATGTTTTCTTGCCTTTTTTTTGGCGCAATTTGTTGATTAAGGATTATCTTGCTTTTTTCTTGAATATATTTTTGAACCCGGAAAATTTCGGTGAAGTTGATGCGTGAATTCAAAAGTTTGATGTTTGTCACGGGGGCGTTGTATATCCTAGGGGTTTGCACTTCCTGTAAAGATGATAAATTAGGTGATCCAATAATTGTCTCCAATATAAAAAAGGAGTTCTATCTGGATATTGCAGAAGACCTGGGACCAGAATCCAGGATCACCGAATTTAAAGTGCGTACCATTGAAGACAGTGAATGCCTCAATGGAACTATTGATTTTGATTATTCACATATTGGGAACCGTTTAACTGTTTTGTTGAATGAAGTGGTTATCCCGGATGATTGTATTCCCGGGATCGCTCCTTCCACTGCCGATGTTACTGCCGGGGAACTTGCTTCAGGGTTCTATCTCTTCCATTTTGATTTGAGAAATACCGTAAAAAATAATGGAACCCTGGTGGTCGAGGATAACCGTTATTTGCTTGAGCTGGAAACAGAAGAAGGAGTAATTTTACTTCATAAAGAAGTATTCAGAGTCCCTGAAAATACCCTTTGGGGTTATGTTGCATATAATGACGTTAACCAGCAACCTGATGCTGAATCCATTCTTGATCAGATTAGATTCTATGGAATGGTACCTGCTTTAGAACATGGATATTATGGTTTTTTCACCATCAACAACTCAGACCCCGGAATTGAGATCAGTAATGTAGTTCAGGCTAATTTTATTTCTCCGTTTATCATGAATTATGACGGGGATTGGGCATACATGAAAGGACTTGTGGAGGACCTCGAATCCACTTATCCCGAGGTTTCGATAAAAATGTTTGACGACAAAGGAGGGACTTATTAATTAAATTGCTTTAGACATTGATAGTCAAGGCATTGTGTGTTCCTTCCTCTTAGGATGCTGCAAGCTTAATTAACCTTTGTTTTTTTTACCCTTAACAAGATAAAAACGTACCTTTGTGCCATAATCTAATTTGAGAGAATGGACAATAGTTTTGATATCCTGGTAATAGGAGCCGGTATTGTTGGATTATCTACAGCCTACCAAATTAACCAACAACGTCCTGATCTCCGTATTGGTATCCTCGAAAAGGAATCCGGCCCTTCTCTTCATCAAACTGGACATAACAGTGGTGTTATTCATTCCGGCATTTATTATATGCCGGGAAGTGAAAAGGCTGTTAACTGCCGTAAGGGATACGATATGTTATTAACTTTCTGCGAAAAATATGATATTGATCATGAAATTTGCGGGAAGGTTATAGTAGCCACTCAGGAAAATGAAAGACCATTTCTCGATAAAGTTTTAAAGCGCGGCCTTCAAAACGGGTTAACCGGGGTCAGAAAGATTTCAGCGCAGGAAACGAAGGAAATTGAACCGCACGTCGCAGCAGTAGAAGCTGTTTGGGTGCCACAGGCTGGTATTGTAAATTACAAACAGGTTGCGGAAAAGTACCTTGAACTATTTACTACGAATGGAGGTACCGCACATTTTAATACCAAAGTTTTAGGGTTGGTTCACGAACCCGGACTTCAAACTGTACGAACTTCCAAAGGAGATTTTTCAGCCAATCTGATAATAAGTTGTGCGGGATTGTATTCGGATAAGCTCGCCTCCATGAGTGGGATTGATACAGGTTTAAAGATCATCCCTTTTAGGGGAGAGTATTATGATCTGAAAAAAGAAAAACAGCACCTGGTTAATAATTTGATATACCCTGTTCCTAATCCTGCATTTCCATTTCTTGGTGTTCATTACACACGCATGATAGAGGGAGGCATAGAAGCCGGACCAAGTGCTGTCCTCGCATTCAAAAGGGAAGGATACAGTCGTTGGGATATTCATTTTGGGGAATTATGGGAGGTACTGGCTTTCAAAGGGTTTCATAAAATTGTTAAAGAAAACTGGAAGTTCGGTTTAGGGGAAATATACAGGTCTTTTTCCAAGAGGGCGTTTGTCAAAGCCCTGCAACACTTAATTCCGGACGTAGGTTATGATGACCTGGAAAGAGGAAATGCTGGTGTCAGAGCTATGGCATGTGATAAGGACGGGAACCTGATAGATGATTTCAGGATATTTGAAACGGCGGGTGCCATCCATTTATGTAATGCTCCATCCCCGGCAGCAACCGCATCCTTGTCAATTGGAAATACAATTGCTCAGAAAGCTATTGAAAAGTATGCAATGGCTTGATTAAAAGTATATTATAATTCAATAAAAAGAAAAGTTTTTTCATGGATAATATTCAAATGGTTGACGTTAGAGGCCAATATCAAAAGATTAAACCTGAAGTGAACAAGGCTGTACTCGAGGTAATTGAATCAGGAGCCTTTATTAATGGACCTGCTGTCAAGTCTTTTCAGACTAATTTGGAGGAGTACCTGGGGGCTAAACATGTAATTCCCTGTGCAAACGGTACTGATGCTCTGCAAATCGCCTTAATGGCCCTGGGACTTGAACCTGGGGACGAAGTTATTGTTCCGGCTTTCACTTATGTAGCGACTGCAGAGGTCATCGCTTTGTTGAGGTTGATCCCCAAAATGGTAGATGTCGATCCCGGAACCTTTAATGTCACTGCAGAAATAGTAGAAGCTGCAATTACACCTAAAACAAAAGCCATAGTCCCTGTACATCTTTTTGGACAAAGTTGTGATATGGAGCCCATTATGGCTGTAGCCGAAAAGCATAACCTTTATGTTGTTGAAGATAACGCTCAGGCTATTGGAGCAGATTATACGTTTTCTGACGGAACCGTTAAAAAAACAGGAACCATTGGACATATTGGATGTACATCGTTTTATCCTTCAAAGAACTTAGGAGCTTATGGTGACGGTGGAGCTATTTCTACCAATGATGATGAACTGGCCGCTAAGTTGAGAATGGTGGCTAACCATGGGCAGGTCAGGAGATATTATCACGATATGATCGGGGTAAACTCTAGGTTGGATTCCATCCAGGCAGCTATATTGGATATTAAATTATCTCACCTGGATGCTTATGCTCAGGCCAGGCAGCAGGCAGCAGATTTTTATGATAAAGCATTTGGAGCGGTGGAGAACCTCGAAATTCCGGCTAGACAGCATAACTCTTCCCATGTATTCCACCAGTACACTTTATTGGTGAAAAATGGCCGGAGGGATAAATTGCAGGAATATTTGAGAGAAAAAGGAGTGCCTAGTATGATATATTATCCTGTACCACTTTACGAGCAGGAAGCTTATCGGGGAGAATTTTCAGGAGGCATTGATTTTCTGGAAGTTACGGATAAACTTTGCAAAGAAGTACTTTCATTACCTGTGCATACTGAAATGAATGAGGAAATACTTCAATTCATTACAAAGGCAGTTTTGTCTTTTTTTGAATAAGTAATATTGGTGACGCAATAAAATTGAAAGTAATGGCCGAAAAAAACTACTTTTGCCACCCGTCTTCAATTGTGGATGATGGAGCAGAAATAGGTGCCGGAACCAAAATCTGGCATTTCTGTCATATTATGACGGGAGCTAAGGTAGGGGAGTCGTGCAATTTTGGCCAAAATGTATTTATTGCCTCAAAAGTTATTTTAGGCAATAATGTGAAAGTTCAGAATAATGTATCTATATATTCCGGGGTGATTTGCGGAGACGATGTCTTTTTAGGTCCTTCAATGGTTTTTACCAATGTGATCAATCCAAGAAGTGCAGTAAACAGGCAAGGGGAGTATCAAACGACTATTCTTGGAAGAGGTGTTACGGTAGGAGCAAATGCAACCATTATCTGTGGGGTTGAAATTGGGGCTTTCGCTTTTATAGGAGCTGGTGCTGTTGTAACCAAGGATGTTCCGGAATATGCCCTGATGGTAGGAAACCCTGCAAGACAATCCGGTTGGATGAGTGAATATGGTCATCGGCTTGAATTTGACAAAAAAGGAATAGCCTTTTGTCCGGAGGCAGGAGACAGATACATTAAGCGGGGAAATAAGGTAGAAAAAGATTAAATTATGTTCCAAAAACTTAAGGATAAAGATTACAAGATATCTGTGATCGGTTTAGGCTATGTTGGATTACCATTAGCGCTTGAATTTGCCAAAAAATTTAGTGTTGTTGGCTTTGATATCAATGAATCCCGGGTAGAAATGATGAAGCAGGGTGTTGACCCTTCTAATGAGCTGGAGGGAGATGCCTTTGTTGATAAAGATATTCTATTCACTGCAGATCCTGCCGCCTTGAACAGCGCACAATTTCATGTCATTGCTGTTCCTACACCAGTTAATAAACATAATACACCAAATCTTACTCCGGTCTTCAAAGCTTCCGAAACTGTCGGAAAAGTTTTGAAACCTGGAGATTACGTTATCTATGAATCTACGGTGTACCCAGGGTGTACTGAAGAGGATTGTGTGCCTATACTTGAAAAAACTTCAGGCCTGAAGGAAGGAAGAGATTTTAAGGTTGGTTATTCTCCTGAGCGGATTAATCCCGGTGATAAAGAACATACCGTAGAAAAAATTCTGAAGATAGTTTCGGGAAGTGATCAGGAATCAGTGGATGTCATAGCAGATGTTTATGGAGAAGTGATTCAGGCCGGCATTTACAAAGCAGGTGCCATAAAGGTGGCAGAAGCGGCTAAAGTCATTGAAAATACTCAAAGAGATATCAACATTGCCTTTATGAATGAATTGTCGGTGATATTTGATAAGCTCAACATCGATACAAAAGAAGTATTGGAAGCTGCCGGAACCAAATGGAACTTTATTAACTTTACCCCGAGTTTGGTCGGTGGACATTGCATTGGTGTCGACCCATATTATTTGTTGTACAAGGCCAATCAGATCGGTTATACCCCGCATATGATTACCAGCGGGAGGAAGCTCAATGACGAAATGCCTGCTTTTCTGGCGAAACGCCTGACACAAATGTTGATCCAA
>QQUB01000290.1 GCA_008501835.1 Bacteroidota bacterium | reverse complement strand
TGGAAATGCTAATGTATGGCTTGGAATGATGAGTGATTTTATTAAAAAAAGATCAATAAACATAAAAAAGGCTTTTTTTGAATACATTGATTCCCACCCGGAAATAACTTAAAGGTTTAAAGATGCGGAAATGATAGGAAAACTGGAAGGATATGGTTTGCCTCTTGGGTCAAAATCCAGGCATATTTCCGGTGAACGATTTATGTTGGTGGGAGATGCCGGCCATCTGGTAGATCCCTTGACAGGGGAGGGCATAGGACATGCTTTTTACAGCGGGTTTATTGCTGCTGAGCAGGCGAGGGATTGTTTTGAAAAGAATGACTTCTCTGAAGCATATATGAAGGAATATGATGTGAGAGTCGCACGGGTGCTTGGTTCTGAAATGAAACTGAGTTACCGCCTTCAAACCCTGATGCGGGTAGTGCCGATCGTCAATCTGCTGGGGTCAATTATTTCAGGTAACAGAAAGTTTCTGGAGGTTCTCTCCAGAATGTATAATGACTTCGATCTGCGAGGTCAGCTGGTCAAACCATTTTTCTGGATAAAGATGTTTTTTAGTAAGCGGAAAAGCTGATTTGGGACCATTTGATTGTTAAAATTTCAAAAAAGGTTTGCATTTATTAATCTATTGTTCTATGTTTGTAGAACATAAACTACAATGTTAGAATGGAAGACTTGACAAAAGCAGAAGAAAAGCTGATGAAGGTATTGTGGAAATTGAAGAAGGCATTTCTAAAGGATATCCTTGATGAAATGCCAGAACCAAAACCGGCCAAAACTACCATTGCTACCTTTTTGAAAAGGATGGTTGATAAGGGAATGGTGGGGTACCATGAATATGGCAGATTGAGAGAGTACTTTCCGAAGGTCAGTAAATCGGCTTATTTTTCGAAACAGGTAAAGGGGTTGATTGGTAATTTCTTCAATAATTCCAAAACTCAGTTTGCTTCCTTTTTTACGACCGAAACGGATATGACACTTGATGAATTAAAAGCGTTACAGGAAATCATTGAAGAGGAAATCAAAAAGAAAGAACAATGATGTTGTATCTCATTAAATCTTCCATCGGGTTATTGGCTTTGATTGCTTTTTATTATGTATTTCTTGAAAAGGAAAAGGCTTTCGTTTTCAACAGGTTTTTTCTATTGCTGGCCATTTCTTTTTCACTTTTATTGCCTTTATGCTCTTTTGAATTCGCTTTTGACTGGAGCAAATTATTGATTGGGGGTGAGGTAAGTAACAAGCCTGCAGTTGGGTCTGCGGCTAATGGCGTTCAAAAAACCGGATGGCCGGAATGGATTTATCTGATTTATTTTTCTGGAGTTGCCGTGATGGCAATTCGATTCTTCGTGGGTTTGACCAGAATCTACCTTCAAATAATAAACGGGGAAAAGATTTGGTACAAAGGAATTAAGGTGGTGCTGCTTAAGGATAAAGTGCCTGTACATTCATTTTGGAATCGACTTTTTATCAATGAAAATTCCTTTGAAAAACATGGAGTTCCGGATGAAATATTTGCACATGAAAAGAACCACATCAATCAAAGGCATTCCTTCGATGTCATTTTGGTGGAACTATTACGGGTTTTTTTCTGGTTCAATCCGATATTGATTTTTTTTCAAAGAGCAGTAAAATTGAATCATGAGTATTTGGCCGATGATAAGGCTGTACAAAACAACCCGAATATTCCAGCGTATAAAAAATTACTGTTAGACCATGCCATAATCCTGAAAAGAGATCCGCTGGTCAGCACATTTAATATTTCTTTCACTAAAAAAAGACTTGATATGTTATCAAAAAAGAAATCACCCATTTCTATTGCATTAAAGCAACTATTATTGCTTCCTATGGTACTGTTGCTGGTATTTTTTGTGAGCAGCTCTGTAACCGCTCAAACTACAGACCCTGCTCCAAAAGAGGAGAAAGCTACTAAGGCAAAAAAGACAAAAGCGGCTAAACCAAAGGCAATTCCGATTCCGCCCACACCTCCATCTCCTCCATCACCGCCTTCAGCTGTTCCTGCTCCTCCGGCACCCCCGGCACCTCCGGCTCCGCCAGCGCCTACCAGGGCTGGTGAACCTCCTGTACCGCCAACGGCACCTGTGCCACCTGCACCAAAGGTTGCAAAAAAAGCCAAAGAAGCGAAAAAGATTAAACCGGCTAAAAAGGCTAAACCAGCTAAAACCGAGAAAATGGCAAAAGAAAAGGCCAAAAATAAAACTGAAGGAAAGCAGCAGGCCCGTTGAAGGGGATTCTAAGAACTTCACCCATAAAAAAAGGCCATCCGAACTACCGGATGGCCTTTTTCATTAGCACAATTTAGTCAGAAGTTCGAACCTTAGTAGTCTCCTGTATCCAGCAGGGTACCCGGAAGGTGTCGCCGACATTTAGCAGTCGCTGGTGAATATCTTCTTTATTTGGCATATACTGTGAATAACGGTTGATCAGTCTTTGTGCCTCAGCAGCTGACTCAGGGTCTATTCTTTTGGCATAAGCCCATTTGTCAATGGCCGGCCAAACGACTATCTGGCTGTCCCATCCACGACCAGGGCCGCAAAGCGGGCCGCTTGATGCGTATAAGGTACCAATGAGGATGTAAGGTTCTCCCCAATTCGGTCTTTCCTTAGCCGCTTCTCTGGCAAATTGCCGCGAGCGGGAGAAGTTTTTCAGGTGAGAATAGTAAACTTTGGCAATAACCAGGTTGATGTACCCTTTTTTATCAGCATATTCCTCTTCCGTAAGAGCTTGTTTGAATAGGTTGATGGCATCATTATACCTTGCTTCCCGCAAAGCCGAGAAAGCCTGTTGAAGGGTACCTTCTTCTACACAGTGTTCATTGGCAGCAGCGATAACATTTTTAAATTGCTCCTGTTCTTTATCACAACCTCCCCAACTCATTCGACTATAAACTTCTTCCAGCACTTCGCAATCGTCAGGGCTGGCCTCGAAAAGGTGATAATATTTATCAACGAAGTATCCACATTCGAAGAAACCTTTGACCGTCTCAAAATATTCCAGACGAAGTGGAGTATATTCCTTAATCACTTCCCAGGCCTGGCAATATTGTCCCTTGCAATTGGCAACACCATGGGCAACGATTTCCATGATGGTGTCATGATACTTCCGGGCTTCGGCCATGTCTATTTTTTCTTCTGCATACATATCCACCAATAAGGCAGTAAACGGGTTGATGATGAAATAGGGAGCCTCTTTACCTTCTGCGTCAATGACATCTCTGAAAAGGTTGAAAATTTCTTCTTTGGACGCCCTGTCCTTGTGGGTATAATAAAAATCAAATCCCTTTCTGGCTTTGACGTAATTCGTTTTATTCGGGAAGCACTCCTCCAGCTGGTTATAGAGTTCAAAAATGATATTGATAATGGAATCCCGTTTAACAGAGTCGGTTTCAGTTCTCAGGAATTGTTCATGAAAATAAATGCCGTCAGAATAGACATAATGGACCTTACCGTTTGCAGCCGGAGCGTGCTTGTATACTTTTTGCCAGTAATCAAAGGCTGTTTCCATTTCATTGGATCGTAAAAAGTCACGGTAGAGCACATAATTGGTCTCTGCTTCATCCGGATCGGGAGCATCAGAAAATTTAGCGCATGGGCTCAATTCCTCTTCAACCTGTGGTTTTACCGGTTGAGGAGCAGGTTCTGTTTTAGTGATCTCTTCGGTGGTCTTTGGAGTACAGGCCACGATAAATAGGCCTAAAAGAGCGGGCAATAAAATTCTATTCGACTTCATTTTCAAAAATTTAATTTGCATGGATACAAACCCCTGAAGGAATGGATATAAATAAAAAGAGACCTAAGATAAGCAGTTTGGAATAACTATCTTACCTGAGGTCCCTTTTTCCCAGAAAAAAGCGGGTATAATATTAATCTTTAAACTCTACAGTGACCGTTTCACCGATCCAGCATTTTACTTTTGCTTTTGAGCCTTCGGAAATATTACGCATGAAACCTTCCTGTCTTTCCGGGCGGGCAGCAGCGTAACTACCGATACGTTTGTTAGCTTCATCGGCTACTTCGCTGTCAATAGACTTGGCATACCGGTATTTTGCCAGTGCAGCCAATATGGCAAGACGAGCATTCCAGTCGTCACCACAACTTCTGCTGGATTTGGCATACATATCTCCGATCAGGATATATGGTTTTCCCCAACCTGATTTGAGATCAGCAGCTTTACGGGCATTGGAACGAGCCGTTTGATACTGTCCTTTCTGCCATGTCTGGATAAAAGCAATACTGTAGTATGCCTGAGCGATAGCGTCATTGTCATCAGAACTTTTGATTCCCTCCTTATAGCGAGCGATGGCTTTGTCATATTCACCTTCCTTCTGCAACTGGGCAGCATCGTACAATGGGTTTTCAACACGGCGAACCAGTTCAAGAGAATCGTTGATCGCCTTGGCGATAACTTCATATTTGGTTTTGAGCTCAACCATTTCAGGGTCTTCCTCATCACAATCCTGATCCGCAAGGATACCATAAACATATCTGATCACATCAATGTTCTCAGGATTCTCATGGTACTTAGGCAATAAACGATTTTTGAAATATTGACAATCAAACACTTCGCCGGCAACATCCTTGAAGTTGGCAGCTACGATAGCGTCAACATCCTTGTAATACTGGCCGTAGTCCTTGTTGTTCTCAATATTGTGCTTGATAACACCATCAGCCTTATCAAATACCTCAATTACCTGCTCGCGAGTAATTTGCTTGGAGGTATAGAGGTAAACCATGATCTTGGTCAGAGGGTCAAAAACGATATATTCCGTATCGTTTCCACCTTTTTCAACTGACTTTTTTAAAGTTTCAAAGGAAGCCAGCGAATATCCGTCACCAAGGGAATAGAACATGTCAAAACCTTTTCTACCTTGAAGGAATCCTTCGTTACCATAACATTTCATCTGCTCATCGTACAAACGTTTGATAATATCTGCATATTCCTTTTTCTTGGCATCGTCAGTTTCTTTTTTGAGCATCGCCATGTAAATCTTTCTTCCGTCAGAGTAGTGGGAAGCACGTTTTCCATCCGCAGCTGGAGCCAGATCATAAGCGAGTTTCCAATTGTCGAATGTTGTTTTGAACTCTTCGGCTCCCATATTTTGAAGATCCTCTATGGACTTTCCTTTAATAAGGCTTCTGTATACAACGTGCGCATCTTCAGCTTCACTCTTTCTAGCAGAGTCGTTCCAGTTTTCACATTGCGCGTTCAGGGATGAAACTGCTAATATTGTGAGCAGCAAAACTGCCGGCAAAAAAAGTAGTTTTTTCATAACTTATTGATTATTAATTAAATTTCCTTTTGAAAAACCATGAATTGTCGTTAAGCGTCAATCCAAGGGTAAAATTAAAATATCTTTCTGTCAAAATATCTTGGACACCATATTGTCCGATTTCAAAGCCTAAATCAACAAATGAAACCATCTGTCTGGGCATGATGATCGGAAGTCCAAATCCCAGGGTCACTGCCGAGTATTTTAATTGACTTCCCTGGATGGTTCTTGGGTCAGTTCCTGTATAGAAGCCAGCTCTGTAACGAATTCGCTGGAAGTAATTATTGTATGAAATAATGTCGGGAATGAATTCCCCACCTACACTTAACCGCCATGAGTCCACCAAAACGTCCGGTTTTACACTGTTTTGGTATTGGCTCCATTTGCCAATCTGATAATCTACTCCCAACCTGAATTTATTGGCTTGTTCATAAGCAAGCCCGAAGGTCAGTTCTGTCGGTAATACTCCTGTTCCTTCTATATCTGTTTCGTAGGAAATAGTGTCGACGCTTGTGAAAGTTGCAAAGACATTTTCCCTTTTCACAAAACTGGTATTAAAAGTTGTGAAGTTGGTACTGTTATTCCCAAAAACTCCGGCAATGATTCGTTTACCGTTAAGTTCCTTTTTTCCATCATTGGTGGATTTGAATTCATGGATGTACTGAATTCCAGCCTTCCATACAAATCCGTTAACCGTCATGTCATCCCTGAATTCCGTATAATAAGAATAAGAAAGGGTATCATAGGCCACAAGCCTTGAATTGATGATTTGCCCAAAGTGATATCCGAGGGTTGCACCTGCAGCAATGTTTTTGTAACGAATTCCACCTCCCCAGTTGATTCGGTAGGTTCCTCCGGTACCTTTTAACACATTCAGAACGGAGCCGGTTTCATCATTACCACTATAGGTAGTAACATCATACCCTACATTTGAATATGGTGTAAGACTCACAGCCATACCTATTTGCCATGGAGAATTAATTCTGTCAAGAGCCTGATTCAATGGATTTTTTATCGGAAATCCCAAAGCCAGGTAATTCAAATTACCTCCAAGGAAATTATCACTTTGATTATTACTCCCTTCCAAAGCAGTTACTTTGGTATCCATCCCAACCTCAAAAGCTGTAGATCGCAGGAATGCCAGGGACGCCGGATTTTGCATATTCAGGTGATAAGGATCCACAAAAGCAGCAGAATAACCACCCATGGCTCCAGCTGCAGTGAAATATCCGTTACTGATGTTACCAAGGCCAAACCTTGAAATAGGCGAATTGATTTTTGGCCGTATATTTTCGGAACTGATCTGAGCAGATAGGACAGGGCCCATGATCATAACCAAAGAAAGGATAAATAATATTCTATTAAAATTCTTCAACATTGTAGTTTAATATTTTATTTAATCCGGTCAGGACTAAATTTGGATGCACAAATATCTTTTTTTTACACTTATTTGCAAAAAAATCTGCATCTCCCCCTGTTAAAAAGACGTTTGTCGCTCCGAATTCGGAATTGCAAAGTTCAATAAAGCCCTGCATTTCCAAAACTGCTCCCAAATGAGCTCCGTTTAAAAGCGCAGTATTCGTTGTGTTTCCCCAGTTGATGTCCGTTTCAGATTCTTCCGGTAAAGGAAGGTTTTCTGTAAAGGAATGCATTGCTTTCAATCGCATTTTTTTCCCGGGACTGATATTGCCGCCCAAAAATCTTCCGTTCTGAGTCAGGATGTCGTAAGTAATACAACTTCCCGCATCAATGACAAGG
>QQUB01000517.1 GCA_008501835.1 Bacteroidota bacterium | reverse complement strand
GGCATCAGATCTGCCTTTACTGTTTCTCCGGTTGCTTTCCACAGAGAAAACGGCGTCTGGAAGATCGATCCTTTTGGTGATCCGCTGCATCAGAAGATGAAAGAAGAAAAGCTTGCGAGTATGCAAGGGAAATCCTACGACGAGTACAAGACCTACATGCATGAGATCATGGAAACCAAGGAAGAGAGTTGGGTGCCCTTGAAAGAAAGGTAGTTGTCTTAAATAAAAATTATGAATAAGGAGGAGAAGACCCTTCAGCACAGGAATATTAATCCCACAGCCATGAGGCTGCTGGTGTTGCAGTATTTGTCAGAACAAAAAAAGGCCATCTCCCTGAAGGACCTCGAAGAAGGCCTTTTTTTGGCAGATAAATCAACCCTTTTCAGAACCTTAAAAACGTTTGAGGAAAAGAAACTCATCCATAGTATCGACGATGGAACGGGCGCCGTGAAATATGCACTTTGTTATGAAAATTGCAACTGCGCCCCTGAGGACATTCATTATCATTTTCATTGTACAAAATGCGATAATACTTTCTGCCTGGATTCGGTTAGGGCACCCTCAATTGAGTTACCTAGAGGATTCGAATTAAAACAAGCCAACCTGGTCATCAAAGGCATTTGTGCCTATTGCAACCCGTAGCCCGGACTTTAGTCTGGCAGAGGCAAAGGACTCCTGTCCGCCACCCCCTACATGTTCGTTACGACATCCCTGACGTACACGGATCAAAGCAACGGACTCCTGTCCGTCATAACTTTGCAACCAGGTTGCACCCAAACCCCCATAATTTTGCCCCAAAATCAAAACCATGAAATTACTCGTTTTAATATTCGTGCTCTTCTTTTACGGATTGGTCATCCTATTTCGTTCCTACCTGCTCTATAAACAAACCGGCATCAATCCCATGAAACTCAAAAATGATGATACAGCCCAGGGATTCAATGCAATGGTGTTTTCAGCAATCGTTTATTCAATTTTGGGAATGACATTTCTTTATGCCTTTGGCGGGAAGTATTATGATTATCTCGTTCCGGTTCCTTACCTCGAGGAAAATAGTACGTTAAAAATTGCTGGTTTCGTAATCTCCTTACTGGCCATGATCTGGATATTTATTGCCCAGATGCAAATGAGACAATCATGGAGGATAGGCATTGATTATTCAGAAAAAAATGAATTGATTACTCAAGGGTTGTTCTCCGTTTCAAGAAACCCGATTTTTCTGGGGATTTTGATTTCCTATTTGGGTTTCTTTCTGTTGATGCCCAATATGTTGAGTTTCGGACTGGGGCTTGTCAGTTTTGTCAGTATCTCGATACAGATTCGATTGGAAGAATCTTATTTAAGTAAGAACAATAGCAGAGAATATCTGGACTATAAGGAAATGGTAAACAGGTGGTTTGGCAGGTCAAATTAACATATCCCTGAATTCTGGTATTTTTTCAATTCTACTTTTTCAGTGATGTCTCGCGGAATGAATGCCATTAGCTTTGTATTAAACAAAAAAATACAAGCCATGAAGTCATTTATTTTTGCTTTAGTCATCGTCTTTTCTACAATAAGTTGTTCCAATGCTCAACAACAGTTTTCACCCGAAGATGTCATGTACACCATCGGTAGTTACCAGTTGAAATACAAACACGTTCTAGCGTATGTTGATATGGAAATGGAAGGAGAAGATCCTACATTAGCTTATGAACCCGGTTATATTCAGGAACTTACCGTTGAATGTCTGGAGGAATTTGCTGAAGCCCCTGAAACTTTCCTGGCAGACCTTGAAATACACTATGAGGCTATGCAAATGGGGGTTGGTTATGATGTTCAAAATAACGGTACCCTGACTCAATACCAGGGACAGGCGAATAATCAATACTATCAGCAATCCAACAACAATCAGCAATTTAACTCCGGAGGCGGACAATGGAAGCAGCTCTTAAGTGGGAGTGTACTCTATTATACGGTTACCCAGTCACATAATGGTATGTTTGTTCAGTCCACCCAGTATATGCACCTTTGTCCCAATGGAACTGCTCTTTTCTACGAAGAAAGTGGTGGCGGCGGTGCAGTGAACCCTGGCAGAACAATGCAGTTTTCAGGTTCCGCCAACTGGAATGTGATAGAACAAGGCGGACAAGCTTACTTCAACGTGAATATGGAAGGGCAGCCTCTAAATTTCCCAATGAGAGCCCTCAACCAGAAAATACAAATTCAGGGTTTAGGCAATTTTTCCATCCAGCAGGGTGCTGCTCAGTGTTATTGATCTTTTTCGCATCCCATTTTTTAACATCCAAAAACAATCATATTATGAGAGTTATCGCAATCGTATTGTGCCTGGGATTTCTATATCCGGCAGCTTATACACAATCCATATCATCTTCCCAAAAGAAACAACTGGCAAGAATGGCCAATGCCAAGAATGCACAATTCCAAAAGGCTTTATCTGCCGCTGACCGCAAAACACTTGCGCGCATGCAAATCACCGCTGATTCCGTTGCAAGATTGGCTCCCGGCAGAAGCAAGACCATGGCCATTCAAAACTTTAACCGGAAATATGCCGGTTTCAGATCAAAAATTATCAAGAATGCCAGGTTTGATCAAAATGCTTATTTGACGGATATCCAAAGGGCACTGCCTCAGTATAAATTTCAGAAAAGTGCCAAAGGGCTTGTGGCCATGAAAAAAAGTGTACTCCAGAAATATTCACCAAAAGTAAACCGTAACACGAGTTTTGATCGGGTAGTCAGAGCTAAACCTGTATCACAAAAGACAGGTTCCAAAAGTGGAAAATCCCCTGCTGTTTTTCCTGCCAATCAATTGTCGGAACGATTTGAACGATCAAGTTGTAGTGGAGGGGCATACCAGGGCAGTTTTCAGGGAGGAACCGAATTCTCCTCCTTTGCTACAGCTTCTTTGGCGTCCGGGTGTGAGACGAAACGAGCTCTTGGTGCAAATGTCAATGTTCCTTCCGGAGTTCAGAATGTACGGGTTCGAATAACTTTGGATGGCGGATTCACCCTATCCACCAATGCTTTGGGAGCATTAGGGTACGGGCATTGCCAGACAGAAGTTGGCATCCGCATTAAAGGACCTGGTGTGGATAAATACTACAAAGACAGTGACCTGATTAGTGTTGCTCCGGTCATGTATTTCTCGGAAGTAGATTACACGGAATCCGGTACCTACGTAATGGAAACCACTTTTAGACCTCAATCCAGTGGAGGAACCTACAGGGTTCAGGCTTACGGAAAAACTTTTTCCATGGGTATTGCAGGAGGCATGGGCGTTGGGTATACCCATGTAGATGGCGTTGGAAAAGTGGAGGTGTTTTTTGAATAAGAAAAATAAATGACTGGCGGTTAAGGTCCCAAAAATGTTTAAAGGAAGGGGGAATTGAAATTCAGATTTTCAATTTTCCCTTCCTTTTTTTAATTTTAAAGGTGCTCTTGATGCATTACTTTCACAGTTACAGGGAATTATCCGCTTCATATGATAAAAATTTTATTGGTAGATGATCACAAATTGGTCATTGATGGAGTTAAATTGATGCTGTCGGACCAGACGGACATTGAAGTTATTGCTGAGGCCAATAACGGCAAAGAGGCGCTTGAGAGATTAGCGGAAACCAATATTGATATGGTGATAATGGATGTCAATATGCCGGAAATGGATGGCCTTGAGGCATTAAAGCATATCCGTAAAAAATTTCCGGATACAAAGGTGTTGATGCTCACTATGCTGGACGAAGCCAGCCTTATTCAGCAGTTATTGAAATTAGGGGCTATGGGGTACCTGCTTAAAAATGCCGGCAAGGAGGAATTGCTCAAGGCAATTAGAACTATTCACGAAGGACAAACATTTTACAGCAAAGAAGTGACGGAAACGATCATTGCCAGTTTCCGGGGAGTGCAAACCTCCAAAAAATCAGGAGAAGCCATACCCAGGATCTCTCGCAGAGAAAAGCAAATTCTCGGGCTGATCGTGAATGAATATACTACAAAGGAAATTGCCGAAGAATTGTTTATCAGTTTTGGGACCGTGGAAACACACCGCAAGAACCTCATTTCGAAACTCGGGGTCAGGAACACTGCGGGTCTTGTAAGGAAATGCCTGGAATTTGGACTGCTGGATGATTGAACTAAAAATAGTATCTTGTAGAACTAATGATGAAGCTATTCAATATCCTGACCATTTTAGTTGTTTTGACACTACCTCTAACGGGTTTATTTTCTCAGCCTGTTGCATTCCACTCTGAACTCATTGCACACAGGATAGTTGAAGATTCACTTTTAATTTCTTCCAAGGGTAATTTAATTAAAAGTTTGCCTTTTCAGCCCAAAGAGATTATTGGCCCCGACAATTACCGGGAAGACCGTGTATTTTCAATGGCCGACTGTGTGGTGGTCCAAAGAGAAGTTCATGTCAAGGGAGCCTTTTGCCATTTTCCTGAGGTTGATAAGATCGAGATCATCACCCAAAATGGAAATCTTCATGTCATTTCCAGTAAACAGCCCTCAAAATTCATTTCCGGAATAACCTTATCACAGGCTTTTACCGGGAATCAATACCATCATCCCAACGGCCAGCTTGGATTGATTTCATCCACAGCAGAAGGGCAGTTATATGGATTTGTAATGCTGAATAATCATGGGAAGGTCATTGAGATTCCATTAGAAAAATACTTGCTTTCAGATTTCTATATCTTTTTTGAAAAAGAAAAATTTGTTTTGAACCTGATTGACGGGCATAACCCTCAGAAGCACTACGAGTTGATCATTTATAACTGTGGAACCTTTGAGTTTTTGCAATAAATTAAATTCACAAAACTGTACATTAAACACAAAATCTAAGATTCATGAAAAGAACAATATTTTATCTTTTAAGTCTGACAGTTGCTTTTATGCTTACGAGCTGTCAATCAAATTCACCGGAGGGGTTTATTATTGATTCACCGGATGGCAATATTAGTATTGAGTTTGACCTGAACGGAGCTGGAGTGCCGTTTTACGTTGTCAAACATGGAGGAAATGTAGCTATTGATACTTCGAAAATGGGGTTTGAATTTCAGAAACAGCAGGCGATAAAAGGAGGGTTTGCTATCCAATCTGCTGATTTTAATGAAATCAATGAAACATGGGAAATGCCCTGGGGAGAACAACGGGAAGTGATTAACCATTACAAAGAAATGGTTGTGGACCTGGAAGAAGTTGATGCACCAAATCGTGAGTTGAAGATCTATTTCAGGGCCTATGATGACGGAATTGGTTTCCGGTATGAATTTCCGGAATGGGAAGGTGTTGAGGAACTCATCATCATGGATGAATTTACGGAGTTCAATATGACGGGTGACCATACCTGCTGGTGGATTCCCGGCGACTGGGACAATTACGAGTATAAATACAATACCACAAAAATATCAGGAATTGATGCCATCAAATATCTGGTGCCGAATAGTCACAGCGGCAGAGTACATATTGTCGAGAATTCAGTCAACACTCCTGTAACTTTGAAAACGGAGGATGGCCTTTATCTGAGTATTCATGAAGCCAACCTTACCGATTATTCCGGAATGACGCTCAAGGTTGATACGGCAAATTTAGATCTCGTCAGTAGCCTTGTGGGATCCGACAGATTGGGGTACAAAGTAAAGAGAGCCTTGCCGTTCAAGACGCCCTGGCGTACGATTCACATTGCTGACCGGGCAGGAGACCTGATCGAATCCAACCTGATTGTCAATATGAACGAACCCAACAGACTAGGGGATGTATCGTGGTTCGAACCGATGAAATATGTCGGTATCTGGTGGGAAATGCACCTGGGCGTTTCGACATGGGATTATGAAATTACTCAAAGTATGAATTCCTTTGGCGGTGGTGATGCCGGAGAGGTAGGTCACGGAGCAACTACCGAAAATGCCAAGCGCTATATCGATTTTGCGGCAGCCAATAATATCGGAGGCTTGTTGGTAGAAGGATGGAATACCGGCTGGGATCGCTGGGCAGGTTTCGAAGACCGGGAAGGTGTGTTCGATTTCATCACGCCTTATCCGGATTACGACCTGGAAGAAGTAGTTCGTTATGGTAGAGAGAAAGGAGTGGAACTCATCATGCACCACGAAACTTCTTCAGCACCTCGCACCTATGAGCAGCAGCTGGATACAGCCTATGCCCTGATGCAGCGACTGGGTATTCATTCGGTTAAAACAGGGTATGTTGGAAAAATCATTCCTAAAGGAGAATACCACCACGGCCAGTGGATGGTGAACCATTACCGCAAGGTACTGGAAACATCTGCCAAATATGAGATTGCCATCAACGCTCATGAACCGATCAAAGGCACCGGAATCCGCAGAACCTTACCTAATGCTATTGCGCGGGAAGGACTGCGTGGACAGGAATACAATGCCTGGTCAAAAGATGGCAGCAATCCGACGGAGCACATCCCAATTGTAGCCTTTACGCGTATGCTAAGCGGCCCGATCGACTATACGCCCGGGGTTTTTGACCTTCCTATCAAGCAGAGGGAAAACAACAGTGTAATGACGACTCTGGCCCAGCAGCTGGCACTTTATGTCGTGATATATGGTCCGATACAGATGGCTTGTGACCTTCCGGAAAACTATGGTGACCATCCTGCTCTGCAGTTTATCCGTGATGTGGGTGTGGATTGGGAACAGACCAAAGTGCTGGATGGGGAAATTGGTGATTTTGTAACCATTGCCAGAGAAGAGCGTGAGACCGGAAATTGGTTCGTTGGCAGTGCAACGGATGAAAATGGAAGGGAGATTACCATCACCTTCGATTTTCTGGAAGAAGGAAAAACCTACCAGGCAGCGATCTATAAAGACGGTGCCGATGCTCACTGGGATGACAATCCTCAGAGCCTGGATATCGAAAAGATAGAGATCACCAAAGGCCAGGAAATGACTTTCCAACTGGCTCCCGGCGGAGGACTGGCGATTAGTTTGATGCAGTAAACCTGTTGGTTATAAGTAGGAGGACAAAATTCGTTTTAATCAAAATTTTATATTCAATCATGGAGACACAGAGAGTCGTACCGCAAA
>QQUB01000409.1 GCA_008501835.1 Bacteroidota bacterium | reverse complement strand
CCTTTGATAGAAAAGGCAGCTTACCTGATTCTGGATAGGTTTAATACGGTTGTTAAATTGTTTCAGGGCAATAAATACTTTTCTACATTTAATATTCCTGAAAATGTCAAGGCCAGTATTCTCCTGATCGGTACTGATGGGGATTTTTTATATTTCGGTCAGAAAAAGATTTCAAGTATTTGCAAATCAATCTATTATGTTCCAGTTGAAGTGATCAGTACTGTGGCGTTGAAGCACCATTTTCGGCAGTTAAACAACTGAGTGATTCCAAACTATTTTTAAGTTTCCTAAATTTTAAGACAGCGTTTTTTTATCTGAGCCGTTATAGTATCAATAAACTGATAATTTATATTGGTTTGTAGTTGGTTTTGTTTGTAAGGGAAGGGAATGGCTGCTTGCTGTCCCCTTCTTTTTTTGTGCCTGATTCAAAATTGGGATCCAGCCTTTATTGTTCCTACGTTTTTTCTTTATTTCCCTATTAAAGATATCTGGATAAGACCGTTCTCACTTGTCCCACATAACCTCTTCCAAAAAGATTCACATGTACAAGTAAATAATATAATTGGTAAATACCAAGGCGATCTTCCAGTCCGGGTTCTGTGGGGAAAGTTTCAGCGTAGGCATCATAAAATCGGCCGGAAAAACCGCCAAAAAGGCGACTCATGGCCAGGTCCATTTCCCGATGGGCAAAACTAATAGCAGGGTCGATTAAGATAGGTTTTCCTGTATTTGAACAAAGAAAATTCCCACTCCACAAGTCTCCGTGAAGTAAGGCAGGTAATTCGTCCGGTATGAGTTGAGGAAGTTTATTGAACAGGCTTTCAAAGTTTTGAAGATCCTGATTGTTCAACTGGCCGGATTGAATAGCCAGTTTTAATTGAGGCCTCAATCGCTCCTCAATTAGGAAGGTGATGGTGTCCGGTTTGGGGGTATTGGATTGGGGAAGGCTTCCAATGAAATTATCATGGTCCAGTCCAAAATGATCACTGGTTTGTTTGTGAAGTGTCGCCAGAGATCTTCCAAAGTCTTCCCAGAAGACTTTGGAAGGTGCTCCGGGAGCGATATACTCCAGAACGAGCCAGGCCGTTCCGGAGGTTGTTCCCTGTGCAATTACCTCCGGTATACCAATGACTCCGCTTTGGGCCAGCAGACGAAGACCGGATGCCTCTGTTTTCAGCATTTTTGCCGATTGAGGGGAATCATTGATCTTGACAAAAAAATTCCCCTTAGGAGTTTCGATCAACCTGGCAATATTGATGTCTCCTCCGCTTATGGGAGAGACTTTTTCAACTGAGGTGCCAAGAGCAGCCTCAATGGCATTTTTTATGGCAGGGAACAGGTTCATACTTCCAAAGGACCACCGGCATGGTTATGTTCCGGATCAGATCCTGTTTTTATTGATCAATGCAAGTAATTCCTCCCGGTAGTTTTTACCGATAGGCAGGTGCTTGGGTTGACTTTTTTCGATGATCTCCACCATATTACCCACGATGGCTTTTATCCTGGCAGTATTCACGATGTAAGAGCGGTGAATCCTTTTAAATTGAGGAGAAGGCATCTTACTTTCGAGACTTTTCATGGTCTGAAGAGTGATTACCCGGTCATTTTCCATCCTGATGATAACATAATCCTTCAAACCTTCGATGTAAAGAATGTCATCATAGTTTACCTTGATCAGCTTTTTGTCTGCCTTTACAAAGAAGAAATCTTCTCCATCTTCCATCGTGGAAGATGAGCCGCCGCCTTCACCTTGTGCCAGTTTGTACTGATCAATAGCTTTATTGGCTGCTTTCAGGAACCGGTCCATGGAGATCGGTTTCAACAAATAATCAAGTGCATTCAATTCAAAACCCTCCACTGCATAATTGGGATAAGCAGTTGTGAAAATAACTATAGGTGGTTTTGATAGAGATTTCAAAAAGTCAGTACCTGTGAGTTGAGGCATTTGAATATCCAGAAACATCAGGTCGATTTCCTCATTTTTGAGTGCTTCATTGGCCTCAAAGGCATTACTACACTTCTTAATAAGGTTGAACTCCGGAATATTCTCAATATAAGTTTCCAGCACATCCTGTGCCAGGGGTTCATCATCAACGATAATAACGTTCATATAGCGTAATTTTACTTTTTATTAATTTATAAACCACCTCTCCATATCAATCCAGCTCAATATCCATGATCACCCCATAACTGTTGGGATTGTCATCAACCTGTAGGTTGTATTTTCCAGGATAAACCAGTTCTAGTCGACGTCTCAGATTCACTAATCCGATGCCTCCACTGCGTGGGTGAACCTGTACCGGTTTGGTTTCAGGTTTACTGTTTTCAATATGGAAATGTACGGAATTTTCTTCAGCTTTCAGATGAATATTGACAAATCCTTTTGAGATGTGGTTACTCAATCCGTGTTTAAAGCTATTCTCCAAAAAGGGAGTAAACATCAAGGGCGCAATTTTTTGGGTATTGATGATTCCTTCTACCTTAAAATTTATTTCTACGTTTTTACCTTGTCTCAGTCCTTCCAGGTCCAGATAGTTCCTTATGTAGTGTACCTCATTACTCAACAGCACCCTTTTTTCATTACATTCATAAAGCATGTACCGCATCATCTCAGACAACTTAATCACGATATCAGGGGCGATATCCGACTTTTTAAGTGTCAGGGCATAGAGGTTATTCAGGGTATTAAAGAGAAAATGAGGGTTAATTTGTGTTTTCAAAAACCTCAATTCAGATTGCATCGTCTGATTCTCAAGTTCCTGTTTTTCCCGCATATGCCTGATCCAGTCAGATATGATCTTTCCGATAGTGGAAGAACCTGCTATGAAAAAAGTCAGCAAAAAGAAACTGAACTGATTGTTCAAAAGCTCAGTCTGAAGACTTGGGAATTCATGGAATTTCTGATAAAAAGTAAATATTTTGAGCGGGGTAATAATGATGGTCGAAAGGATTAATAACCCAAAATAAGTTGTGAATTTGTTTTTTGCGAGGTAATTGGGAATGAGGTAGAAGAGGTTGAAATATACAATGGCAGCATAAAACAATAAGTTGATCAACTCATTGCTGAAAGTGAACATCAAGCCATTCTCTACACCTTCGATTAACGTCAGCAACATCAGTAAAGCCAGCCAAAAGACAGAATGATACACAATCTTTTTGGTGAAAAAATTATATGCTTTACTAATTACATTTTCCATTCAGATAATTTTCAAATTGCAAAAAAAGCGGTCCTGCCGTAAAATAACGAAGAACTTAGATAAAAGCCAATGAATTTTTGACCAGAGGTTTATTTGTTTCTTTAAAGTCCAATAGTAAGCGCATTTATTTTTACTTTTGTCCTTCGTAAATATAGAAATATGGACGATTTTGGAAAAAAAGACCAATCGGATGAATTGACTGAGGGGTTGAAAAAAAACTATGAGGAAATTTTGTCCGGACTTGGCGAGGATGTTTCGAGGGAAGGATTGGCTAAAACTCCGGAGAGGGTAGCCAAGGCCATGCAGTACCTGACGGAAGGATATAGTATGGATGGAGAGGAAGTTCTTCGCTCGGCCATGTTTAAGGAAGACTATAGCGAAATGGTAATCGTTAAGGATATTGAGGTTTACTCCCTTTGCGAACATCATATGCTGCCTTTTTTTGGCAAGGCCCATGTTGCCTATATTCCCAATGGTCACATCGTTGGTCTGAGTAAGATACCAAGGGTTATTGATGTATATGCAAGGAGATTACAGGTCCAGGAAAGGCTGACTGATGAGATTCTCCACTGTATCGACAAAACGTTAAAACCTCTTGGGGTTGCCATCGTTATAGAAGCAAGACATATGTGTATGATGATGCGCGGGGTGCAAAAGCAAAATTCGGTTACCACTACTTCTGCCTTTACCGGTGCTTTTGAAAACGTTGAGACAAGAAATGAATTTTTGAATCTCATCTCTAACAAATTACATTAACAAAACGAATAATAATTTAGATGAACGCATACGTATTTCCCGGTCAGGGATCTCAGTTCGAGGGTATGGGCAAGGATCTTTATGAAAGTTCCGACATTGCCAAAAAATGGTTTGAAACTGCCAATGATGTTTTAGGATTCCGCATTTCTGATGTAATGTTTGAAGGCAGTGCTGAAGATCTGAAGCAGACAAAAGTTACTCAGCCCGCAGTTTTTATTCACTCAATTGTCAAAGCTAAAATGGCAGGAGATGAATTCAGACCTGACGCTGTTGCAGGACACTCACTTGGGGAGTTTTCAGCTCTCGTAGCTGCAGGAGTTTTGAATTTTGAAGATGGATTGAAGCTTGTTTATCAACGTGCGATGGCCATGCAAAAGGCCTGCGAGATGGTGGAAGGAACAATGGCAGCTATCCTTGGATTAGATGATAAGGTGGTTGAGGATGTTTGTGAAAATATCAATGAAGTCGTTGTAGCAGCTAATTATAATTGCCCGGGCCAATTGGTTATCTCCGGATCTGTACCGGGAGTGGAAACTGCTGCTGAAAAACTGAAAGAAGCAGGGGCCATTCGTGCTATCATGCTTCAGGTTGGAGGGGCATTCCATTCACCTCTTATGATGCCGGCTCAGGAAGAATTACAGAAAGCAATCGAATCCACGAACTTTGCTGAACCTAATTGTCCGATCTATCAAAATGTGGATGCTATGCCGCACAGGGACCCGGAAGAGATCAAAAAACTATTGATCGAACAGTTGACCTCACCGGTTCGCTGGACCCAAACCATGTTGAATATGATAGAGGACGGGGTTAAAGAAATTGTTGAAGTTGGCGGAAACGGTAAAGTACTTCGGGGTTTTGTAAGAAAGATCGATCGCAAATTTCCAACAGCTGCATTGTAAGTTGTAAAGGGTTGTTTTTCAATATGTTGATTGGTTTTTTAATGTTTTCATAATGAACATTAGGAAAAAATTAACGAGATTATGCCAGGTTTCGCTTGCTTTTTAAAGTGGAAGAAGACATATTGAACTATATTTCATGAACAACCATATCAAAAAAACTTAGATGGCGAAGGAACTAGAAAAAGGAAGGATATTGCTTGCCGAGCCGTTTATGATGGATACCAACTTCAAACGAGCTGTGGTATTATTATGCGAGCATAATGATGAAGGCAGCATTGGGTTTGTATTGAACAAACCTATTGAAGATACAACTATAGATACGCTTGTTGAGGATTTTCCCGAGTTTGATGCACCTGTATTTTTTGGAGGTCCTGTTCAGACTGATTCCGTCCATTATATTCACAATATTGGAGAATTACTGGAGGACAGTATAAAAGTTGCTGAGGGGGTTTATTGGGGAGGAAACTATGAAAAACTTAAGTTTCTCATCTCTTCAAAATTAATAATGCCCCACAACATCCGTTTTTTCATAGGATATACAGGTTGGTCTGAAGGTCAGTTGAAAAATGAAATGGTATACGGATCGTGGGTAACCGCTGATCTTGACGCCAATTACATTTTTAAAATGCAATCAGATAATCTTTGGAATAAAGTGATGTATAACAAAGGAAATCCTTTTACCGTAATTGCTCAGATGCCTGATGCTGCGAGCTGGAACTAATTATTGAAATTGAACAGTAACCATAAAAAAGGCCATCGGAATGGAATTCGATGGCCTTTACTTTTTTCGCTTTGTTTTTCCCGATCGGGAAGGAATAGTAATTAGGGATTACCCTTTTTTTCCTCCTCAGGTTCGGGAATAACCAGGTCTTCGGTAATAGAAATGGTATCTTTATCCGACAACGGAGTATCCTGGATGGGAGCAGGAACTGCTACACCATTCAATAGTTCCAGGTATTGGTCTCTGTATTCATTATAGGCAGGGATTTCGCTTTCCGGCAGTGGTTTGGATGGTGGGAATTTTAATTTCAGGTGATTGACCTGTTTCCCGTTTTTCCAAAACCTGAAGCAAACGTGTGGACCAGTAGCCAAACCGGTAGAGCCTACATAACCGATCACCTGGCCCTGTTTTACCTGAACGCCAGGGCGGATTCCCTGTGCAAATTTTTGCATGTGCAGGTATTGGGTCTCATATACTTTATCATGGCGAATCTTCACATAATTTCCATTTCCGCCTGTATAAGAAGCGATGGTAACAACACCATTTCCAACAGCGAGGATTGGAGTACCGTATGGAGCTGCATAGTCAGTTCCAAAATGCGGGCGTCTTCTTTTGAGAATTGGGTGGAACCTGTTGAGGTTATAATGAGAACTGATCCGTGAGAATTTTACCGGAGATTTTAAGAAGGTACTTTTCATGGGGCGACCTTTCAAGTCGTAATACCCATCCTCTGTCTCACCTTCGTAAAACATACTGTAATATTCATTGTTTTCAGTCTTATAATAGGCCGCTTTTACCATACCAACACCCACCACTTGACCATCAATGTATTTCTCTTCATAAACCAATTTGAACTCATCGTTTTTTTGCAGGTGGTGGAAATCAATGGACCATTGAAGCGCATCCTCCATTTTATCAGCTAATTCAAAGCTCATACCGTTCTCTGTCATTGCTTTCCAGAGGGTGGATTCAAGCCTTCCGGCTGCTGTTTTGGTTTCAGAAGTAACTTCTCTTTCCACTTTTTCAACTTTAAGGTCGTCCTTAAGGTGAAAAACGATATATTCAAAAACACTTGGTTCGTAAATGAAATAATCAGCAGTCTGAGAGGTGTCAGTTGCCAGTACAGCATAAGGACGCCCTTCTCTGAATTTCCTGACATCAAAAACATCCTCAGCATTACGAACCAGTTGATCAATAGTCTGGAAATCTACCTTGTGAGCATGCAAAATATCCCCGAGAAAAGTCCCAGATTCGATCATCCCCTCCGTCATTTGAAAGGTATCGATGGCAAAACCATACTTCATGGTTGGAATATCAACCGGAAATGCACCGAGGGAAATATCTTTTGAAGGCTTTTTTTCTGAAAAAGCAGTAGGAGAGGAATACAAGACGGCCATAAGGGTAATTATGGAAGCGGTTGTAAATAAACCGGCTAAAAGTATTGTCTTGTGTTGTTTATAATAAAGTTTAATTTTATTCCACTTATTA
>QQUB01000079.1 GCA_008501835.1 Bacteroidota bacterium | reverse complement strand
ATACTGAACACAAGCGGCCAGATCGTATTGGAAACTGCTTTAAATCAGCCCCACAATAAGATCAAATTAGGTCAGGGAATTCCGGAAGGCATTTATTTCGTTCAGGTCTATGATGCCAATAATGTTCTAATAGATTCAAAAAAAATAATAAAACAATAGCTTTGATCCGGTTATTTGAAGCTTAAAATCCATATGCTCTTATAGAATGTTCATGGGATTAATTCACGTGGAAGCAAATACATAAAGTATTTGTGGTAGAAGCTTCAATCTTGGACCAACAGAAATAGGATAAGTAAAATAGAATTGAATTTTTATTATTTTGTTGGAAAAGGACTTTTAAGATGAATTATAAGCCGATATTCTGCTTTTTACTTCTTATTTTTTCCATTGATCTAAATGCTCAAATTGATTCGATCCTTTCAAGAATAACATTTGAAATGGATTATCGTTTCAGAGTTGAACAGGACTGGAATTCAGTTAAGTCAGATGGTACATTAAGAGATAATAGATCAAGATTAAGATACAGACTCAGAACCGGAGCTACCTACGAAAAAAACTGGTATGCCTTCGGACTAAGAATAAGAACCGGAGACCCAAATAAACAGCAAGATCCTCAACTTACTTTGGGGAAAGGACTCAAAGAATTCGGAACGCTTCCAATAGGTTTCGAAAAAGCATTCTTTCAGATAGAAAAGAAAACTTTCAAAGCTTGGTTTGGGAAAAATACCTATCCTTTTGAAAAGAACAATGAGCTGTTTTGGAGTGACAATGTTTTCCCGGAAGGCATTATGGTACAAAAACAAATAAACCTTCAATCCAATTTTCTCAACAAAATCAAACTAACGGCAGGGCACTTTATTATCGCTTCCAATAATACTTCTTTTTTTGACGATGCCTATTTTCAAGGACTGCAAACTTCCCTTATTTCCACAGGTGAAAGAGTAAAGGTTTTTCCTTCAATCTACTTTCTCAGAAATATTCCTGACATACCTGATGGAAGCCATTCCTTCTTGTTGAATTATACTATAATGCATTTTGGAACCAAGATAAAACCTTTAAAAGATAAACTCTTAAGAGTTAAATTCGACTACTATCATAACATTGAAAACTACGCTCAAAATAACAACATCCTCTCAAGCCTAGTAGACCAAAAATCAGGATACACATTAGGCCTACAATATGGTAAAAAAGGAACGAAAAGCGACTGGTTTTTTAAAGTAACCTATGGGAATTTAGAAAGGTACTCCGTTTTAGACTACATGGCCCAAAATGATTGGGCAAGGTGGGACTATTCATCCTTTAATTCACCTGACGGACGACTTAGTAATTTCCAAGGGGCTGAATTCGTAGTAGCCTATTCATTGACAGATAAAATTACATTAGTATCAAAATACTACATAGTCGAACAATTAATTCCATATGGAACTTCAAAAGAAACAGGCCAAAGAATTAGATTTGATATAGATATAAAAATATAAGTTCTAGGACAAAATTAGGTAACCATTAATTTATCCTAGAACTTAACATTCAACGTTGTCAAAAACAACTCAAAAAAATGTCCATCTACGCTATCGGCGACATCCACGGAAGCTTAAACGCTTTACAAACCATTTTCAGGCAGGAACTGATAAAACCTGAAGACACCGTCGTCTTCCTGGGAGATTATGTAGATCGCGGACCAGATACTAAAGGAGTGATTGACTGGCTGATCAGCAATAAGAACAATTACCATTTTGAGTTTCTGCTGGGCAATCATGAAATCATGATGCTGATGGCGAAAATGGATCCGGGAAGGGTCGCGGATTGGCTATTTTTTGGAGGAGCAAATACTTTAGAATCTTATGGTATTGGAGATGATCCGAATTGGGTGAATAAAATCGATCCGACACATTGGGAATTCCTGAATGATTGCCTGCCCTATCTGGAAATTGGTCACTACATTTTTGTACACGGAGGCCTTGAACCGGGTAAGGAATTGAGTGAACAAGACGAACGTCATTTGTATTGGAAGAAATACGAAATTCCGGAAATGTATGATGCTGCTAAAACCGTAATTTGCGGACACACCTCCCGAAAAAATGGCAAGATCGCTGATTTTGGCCACACCATTTGCATCGACACCTATGCACATGGTGGCAAATGGCTGACGTGTTTAAATGTGGAAACAAAAGCGTTTTTAAGAGCCAATAACCAGGGACAAATTGACACAGGAAAGCTTTAACGGCGAATTAATGCATTATATTCATGACCAGGCCTGAAGGAATTTTTTGCGAGAAAACCTCCGAGGTTTTGGGCATCAACACCTCTGAATTGAAGAAAATTCAACCGAATTCCTAAATTTAAACCTCGGAGGTTTTAGCACAATATTCAAAATCATAAAAGACACCCGACATGATCGTAACTGTCGTTGAATACAATCCCACCTGGCCGGATATGTTTGAAAAAGAATCACAAAAACTTCTTAAAATCCTTGGAGATAACCTCAACCATATTCATCACATTGGAAGCACATCAGTCCCGGGCCTGATGGCGAAACCGGTAATTGATATAATGCTCGATGTATCCAGCCTGGACCTCCTGGATCAAAAAAACAGTGAAATAGAAACTCTGGGTTATGAAGCTATGGGCGAATACGGCATTCCGGGCCGTCGATATTTCAGAAAAGGAGGAGATAACCGAACGCATCATATTCATGCCTTCCAGGCCGGTGATCCAAATTTAATGCGCCACCTGGCTTTCCGGGATTACCTGGTTGCACATCCTGAAGTCGCTAGGCAATACGGTCAGCTAAAATTTGATATCGCCAAAGCATGTGAAAATAATATTGACAATTATTGGGAACAAAAAGACCCTTTCATCAAACATCATGAACCCATTGCGGTAAAATGGTATAAAGCACAAAAAGAAAATTCATTATGACCCATAGCAACTCACTTGACCTAATCAAACGTATTAAATCCCTGGCAGAAACGGGACTGATCTATCATGAAACCGAATACGACAAAGAGCGTTATGAGGAATTACTGGATATTAGTCTCGAGTTATTAAGCAAGGTAACCGATCAGCCAATAGCCACTTTGAACAACTTTTTTATGCCCGCATCTGACTACCCGACACCCAAAGTAGATATCAGAGGGTTCATCCTGAACAAGGCCAAGGAAGTGTTGCTGGTAAAAGAAAAACTGGATGGCAAATGGGCGCTTCCGGGTGGCTGGGGAGATATTGGTTTTACCCCTTCCGAAGTCATTACCAAAGAAATCAAAGAGGAAACCGGCCTGGATGCAAAAGTGATCAAATTATTGGCCGTTTATGATAAAAAATGTCACCCTCATCCACCACAACCGTTTTACGTTTATAAACTCGTATTTCTATGCGAAACGAATGAAGGATCAATACAGACGAGTTTTGATATTGAGGATGCAGGTTATTTCCGTATTGACAACCTGCCCGAAATCTCAGAAGACAGAATTTTAGCGTCCCAGATACTTCAATTACATGACATGGTGATGGGGAATAGCTCTGATGTTTACTTCGATTAAGCTAATCTCTTGATTTCAATGTAAATATTGTTTTTGGTAAGTGAAAACATATGACGTACCTACGGCATATGATCTTTCTCAAAAAAGATGATGTTCGCTATTAAGGATTTCAACCATTTTGGCAGTCTCTATTTCCGATCACCCCTAATCAAACTTCCTTCCCGGCGTCCATGGCGCTCCTGCCGCTTCCATGTCAGCTTCAAACCTGGACAGTCGTTCCAGATAATCAGTCAGCTCCTTCCGGAAACCTGCAAATTCTTTAGCAGCAATTTCAATATTGCGTTGTTGAGTTTCCGTTGGCATCTGCCGGGTATTCCAATGTCCGTAAATGACTTGCCCTACCCTGCCCCGGATTGATGGAGCATTCGACTCGCTGAATTGTTGACGAATGGGATCTCCCCAAAGCTGCATTCGTAATCCTGCGAGCTCCCCCTCCAGTTCATTCAAGCGTTTAAATAACCCCGGAGTCGCTTGAGGTGTCTTGACCAGGGCAGCTTTCATGTGTCTCAGGCTTTCCCTTGCTTCTCCCATTTTCCTGCCAGCATTGGACATTTGCCGGGAAAGCTCTGCCGTCTTTTGCTGGAATTCTGCAACAAGCCGAAAATCGGTCCCAGCTACAGCTGTCGGAACGGGATTGACATTAAAAAACTGTGGAGTTCCCTGTGAGACGAATTCGCCTTCATGAAAAAGAAATAATTCCACACTATACTTACCCGGAGCCACAAGCGGTCCCTGAGGATCACCCGCCCATGGAGGTCTGAATCCGGGTCTGGTCAGGTTAATTGGATCCGGAGGAGAAAAACGAAGATCCCAATTCACCCGGCTGATCCCCTTCCTGGCCGGACCTTCGACCCAGCGAACAGGATTTTCCTTTTCATCCCTCACTAAAAGATATACTTTTGGTTCCTGTTCCATCGATTCCTCTCTCAGTTTTTCCCAACCCGGGAAAGGCACACTTTCATTTTTTTTCCGCAAGGACTTTTCTGCTTTTTCCCGCTGCTTTTTCCCAGTCTCCGGAACTTCATTTAAATAATAGGTAAAAAGAGCCCCAAAAGGCGGATTCTCGGCAACGTAACTGGTCGTCCCCAAGGTAGGCATACCCTTGGCTTGCATTGGCGCATTGGGTATATACCACCAGGCATCCCTTACAGAAAACAATGCGTTAGTTTCAGCATTAACGGCTGCAGATAAATTTCTCAATGGCGAATAATCATCCAACACATAAAATCCCCGTCCAAAGGTTGCCCCAACAAGGTCATTATCCCTTGGATGGATTTCAATATCTCTGAATGAGATGGTAGGCACTCCTCGTTTGAGTTTAATCCAATTGCCTCCCTGGTTCGGAGAAAAATAAAGTCCGAATTCCGTTCCGATAAACAACAGATTCGGATCAATATGATCTTGTTTTATAACCCAAACAATATTGCCATCAGGCAAATCTCCGGCAATGGATTGCCAGGTTTCACCTTTATCCTTACTCATAAAAACATAGGGACTGAAGTCTCCGAATTTATGAGCATCGGCGACGGCAAAAACTGTATTTTGATCATGATTTGAGGCCTCTACGTCATTTACAAAGGATAGTTTTGGGACCTTCGGAAGGTCACCGCTGGCTCTCCAGTCCTGACCACCGTTTTCACTGATATGTATCAGGCCATCATCCGAACCTGTATACAGTAAACCTTCAAGTTTTGGGGATTCCGAAATGGCGGTAAGCGTCGCATATTTGGACATAGCGCCATTGTCATAGAGGGCATCGGTACTCCACACTCTTCCAATCATTTCCAGTTCATATCTGTTCTGATCGGTAGTCAAATCCTTGCTGACTGGTGTCCATGAATTGCCCTGATCATCACTCCTCCACAATCGCTGCGACCCAAAATAAAGCCGGTTGGAATTATGGGGGCTGATTAACACAGGGCTATCCCAGTTCCATCTTTCCGGCGGATCGTTGGGGCCCGGCTGGGGCTGAATGTTCAATACTTCCTGGCTCCTGCGATCCAACCGGTGAAGCAACCCTTGTTGGATTTCCATATACACGATATTCGGATCATTTGGATCAAATGCTGTATCATAACCATCCGCTCCTAGTGGTACATACCAGTCGCGGTTCCGAATTCCCTCTACATTCATGGTTCGGGAAGGCCCGATCAGCGTTCCCAGGTCCTGAGCACCACCGACGATGTTATAAAAAGGCTCCGAATTATCGAGCCCAAGTTTATAAAACTGTGAAATGGGCATGTTTGGGAAATGTCGCCATGTAGTTCCTTCGTCAAAAGATTCATACAAACCGGCATCGGTTCCACAAATCAGATGTTCTCCATCATCGGGGTCGATCCAAAAAGCGTGATTGTCACTGTGTTTTTCCCGTCCGTTACCCAGGTAATTAAAAGTCTTCCCGCCATCACGGGTTACCCTGACAAAAACATCCATTTGATAAATGAGATCGGGATTAACCGGCGACGCTTCAATTTCCTGGTAATAATGCGGCCCGGTCCCGCCGGAAATATATCCGTTGCGTTTTTCCCAGCTTTCTCCCTGATTCTTCGACCTGTAAAACCCCTTTTCCTTGTAATTGGCCTCAATGGTCGCATAAACGATCTCAGGATCAGCAGGGGTAACTGCCAGTCCAATTTTTCCCATATCGCCTGAGGGCAATCCTTTTTTTACACGTTTCCAGGACCCACCATTATCTGTTGATTTATAGATCCCCGATTTGGGTCCACCTGCCAGCAGTGACCAAATGTGACGCCGACGTTGATAAGCTGCAGCATACAATACATCAGGGTCGGATGGATTAAATTCCACATCAGTCACTCCGGTATTTTCATCAATCTCTAAAACGAGATTCCATGTTTTCCCGCCATCCTGGGTTTTGTATAATCCACGATCTCCTCCCGACGACCACAACGGACCTTCAGCGGCTACAAACACAATATTACTATTCCTTGGATCAACCAGGATCTTGCCAATATGTTCTGACTTTTCAAGTCCCATCGATTGCCAGCTCTTTCCGCCATCAGTACTCTTATAAACACCATCTCCCCAACCGACATGGCGACCGCTCACATTCTCCCCCGTTCCTACCCAAACGACTTCCGGGTTGTTCGGATCAATGGTTACAGTGCCAATTGAATAGGATTTTTGATGATCAAAAACCGGTTTCCAGGAAGTTCCCCGGTTGGTTGTTTCCCATAAACCTCCGGAACCAACAGCAACGTACCAGGTGCTTTTGTCTTGTGGGCTCACGGCAATGTCTGCAATCCGTCCTCCCATTAAAGCAGGACCAATACTGCGTAATTCAAGGCCTGCCACTGCTTCAGCAATGGCCTTTTCGTTTTCGGCTTGTGAAAGGACTTCAGCATTGAAAAAGAAACAACTAAAAATTAGCGTAATTACGGGAATAATGGCGTTTTTAGGCATAATGGTATTTATTATGTTTTTTGACAGTAGCAATTTAAGAAAAAAATCAAACCTGCTTGTTTGACCAGATAATTAGAATGAAATAAAAGACCATAATTATCG
>QQUB01000908.1 GCA_008501835.1 Bacteroidota bacterium | reverse complement strand
GGCTAACTTTGCCAATAGTTTTGTTATAACAAATGATCTGGCAAGGAAAATCACTGGTGCAAACTTTTCCAAGATCCAAAAACTCCAAAAGAAAATCAATAAAAAAGGAAAGGCTAAGTCAATGGTAGTTCCTGCGAATATTGCATTTAATCAGAAGAAGAAGATATTTCAACTTCAGGGAAAAAACGTGATCGGGGTAATTGAAGGTACTGATGATAAACTGAAGAATGAATATGTCTTTCTTACCGCACACTACGATCATATCGGGGAAAAGAACGGTAATGTTTACAATGGAGCAGATGATAACGGATCCGGAACTTCTGCATTGCTGGAAATAGCCCAGGCTTTTTCAGAAGCCAAGAAAAACGGCTGGGGACCCAAAAGAAGCGTCGTGGTCATGTTGGTTTCCGGTGAAGAGAAAGGTCTTTTGGGCTCGAAATATTATGTTGAGAATCCATTATTTCCATTGGAAAATACTATTGTTGACATTAACGTGGATATGATCGGCAGGGTAGATGAAAAGCACCAGGGAAATCCGGATTACATTTATATAATTGGGGCGGACAGGCTGAGTTCTGAACTTCATGAGATAAACGAAGAGGCGAACCAGCGTTTTACACAACTCGAACTGGATTATACCTACAATGCGGAAAGCGATCCTAATAGGTATTACTACAGATCAGATCACTATAACTTTGCTAAAAAGGGTATTCCTGCTATCTTTTATTTCAATGGAACCCATGCCGATTATCACCGTGCATCTGATACCATTGAAAAGATCGAATTTGAAACACTTCACAAGCGGACAAATTTGATATTTTATACAGCATGGGAGCTGGCGAACAGGCCGGAGCGAATTGTAGTTGATAAAAAATAAATGGAAAACTGTGTGATAGTGAGTGAGATGAAGGCCAGCTCGATCCCCCCAGAAGAACTGACCTCACTCACTACTTATCAGGCGGGAGCCTGATTTCTTTTGGAATAATATTATTATAATTTCAAATGCACCGAAATGCATATTCCTTTCTTAATTTACTTAGAAAGAGATCTTTTTTGACATTCGACATTGATTCTTTGAAAGAATCTTAATTAGGTGCTTGGAAATATAATTTGTTGTAGCATAGTCACTCCGGAAGGAGTGTTTTTAAAGTCAGTTTTTTACAAAAACTTCATTCAGGTCGCAAGATAGACCATTTTGATAAAAAAAACAAACCTTCTTTTTTATAAGTTCTAATCTTTTCCTCATTCCTGGCGTTTTTCTCAAAAAACAGGACAAAATTTGGTACAATTCGTCAGTTTCCCATGCCTGACAGGGTCAGCTTTAGACATTTTGTCAGTGTTTGTATGGCTGGCACAACCTTTGAGTAAGAGTCGTTAAAAAAAGTAAAAATCATGCAGAAAGGTAATATTTCGATTCAAGCCGAAAATATTTTTCCGATAATTAAGAAGTTTTTATACTCCGAACATGACATTTTCCTCAGGGAGCTCATCTCAAACGCCATAGATGCGACGAACAAGCTCAAGACCCTTTCAGCTAAAGGAGATTTCAAAGGAGAGTTAGGAGAATTACGTGTAGAAGTCAGCGTAGACAAAAAGAACAAAACCATTACTTTCAAGGATAATGGGATTGGTATGACCGCCAAAGAAGTTGAAAAGTACCTCAACCAAATGGCTTTTTCCAGTGCCCAGGAGTTTTTGAAAAAATACAAGGATGATGCTAATATCATCGGTCACTTTGGCCTTGGTTTTTATTCTTCCTTTATGGTTGCCGATAAGGTAGAGGTATTCACCAAATCTTACAAAAGGTCCAAAGGAGTGCATTGGGTGTGTGAAGGAGAGCCGGAATATGAAATTGGTGATGTAGATAAAAAGGACCGCGGGACCGAGATTGTATTGCACGTAAGCAAGGACAGCGAAGAATTTCTGGAGGAAAACCGTATTCAGGAACTTCTGGATAAATACTGTAAATTCCTGCCGGTACCGATCAAATTCGGAACCAAAACAGAGACTACTTACGAGGGTGAAGGTGAAGATGCCAAAGAGATCAAAACGGAGGTTGAAAACATTATCAATAATACAGAACCTGCCTGGAAGAAAAAACCGTCAAAACTCACCGACGAGGATTACAAAAATTTCTACAACGAATTATACCCTTTCAGTCAGCCGCCAATGTTCTGGATCCATTTGAATGTGGACCATCCATTCAAGCTGACAGGAATTTTGTATTTCCCGAAACTGAATAATTCTTTTGAGGTTCAGAAAAACAAGATTCAACTCTTTTCAAACCAGGTGTTTGTAACCGATGAAGTCAAGGAGATCGTTCCTGAGTTTTTGACCTTGCTTCATGGTGTTATTGATTCGCCGGATATTCCCTTGAATGTTTCCAGAAGTTACCTCCAGGGAGACCCGGAAGTTAAGAAGATCAGCAATTACATCACCCGTAAAGTTGCCGATAAGCTCAAGAGTCAATTCAAGAAAGACAGAGAAGCATTTGAAAATAAATGGGCAGACCTCAACGTATTTGTAAAATACGGTATGATCTCAGAGGAGAAGTTCTATGATAAAGCGAAAGATTATGCTTTGTTGGTTAATACAAATAAGGAACACTCAACCATTGAGGAGTACAAGGAAAAAGTCAAAGCTGCTCAAACCGACAAGCATAACAAGATCATCATGTTGTACACCAACAACATGGAAGAACACCACAGCCTGATCAGTGCCTGCGAAGATAAAGGGTATGATGTGTTATTATTCGACAATATCATCGATAACCACTTCATGCAACAACTGGAACATAAACTTGGTGATGTTACATTTGTCCGTGTGGACTCCGATACAGTTGATAATCTGATCCAGAAGGAAGACTCTGCTGAATCAGTTTTGAGTGAAGATGAGCAAACGGCTGTTAAGACAGTTTTCGAAAGTTTTATTACTCCGACGGAAGGTACCATCATGATGAAACCAATGGCCCCTGACGACCAGCCGGTACAGATCACCCGACCAGAGTTTATGCGCAGGATGAAGGAAATGCAGCAGTTGCAAGGCATGGGCCTCGATGGTTTTCCGGAAACCTTAAATGTCGTTGTGAACAGCAATCACCCGATCATTTCAACTAAACTGGTTAATGAGAAAGACGAGGAAAAGCAAAAAGACGTTGCTGAATACCTCTATAACCTCGCATTGTTAAACCAGAACATGCTTAAAGGACCAAAATTGACAGCCTTTGTGAAGAAGAGCCTGTCCTTTATGGAGTAAGCATTATCAGTACCAGTTGGCAGTCTAAAGTCTTTAGTCTCAAGTTTGGGAAAGATTGATTTAGATAGATAGAGATTGAAGAAGATTGTTTAGGTACTTCTATCATAAATAAAACAGCCTGGCAGGTTTCCTGTCAGGCTTGTTTTGTGTAGAAATACTATTTTCTCAAAAAATAGTATTTCCCCTTAATCCCGGTAATCCCTTAATCCCGGCTAATCCCGGTCAATCCCGGTCAATCCCGTTCAATCGCGGTCCTTGTTCGCCAACTGCCCGCAAGCCGCATCGATATCCTTTCCACGGCTTCTCCGAACAGTGATCATTACCCCGTTATCCCGGAGGAATTTTGCAAAGTCATTGATCCTGTCTTCAGAAGCTTTTTCGAAGTTGAGCCCTTCCACAGAATTGTATTCGATTATATTGACCCTTACAGGGAAATGCTTACATAACTTCAGCAGATTTCTGGCGTCCTGCATAGTTACATTGAAGTCGTTGAAAGCGATGTATTCGTAACTGATCTTATTTTTTGTTTTTTGATGAAAATACTTCAATGATTCCATCAAGACTTCTAGGTTATTATGTTCATTGATGGGCATGATCTTGTCCCGCTTCACATCATCAGCTGCATGAAGGGAGAGTGCCAGGTTCACCCGCAAATCGTCATCAGCCAGTTTTTTGATCATCTTGGCAATGCCTGCCGTACTTACCGTGATACGCCTTGGTGACATGCCAAGACCAGCTTCGGAAGAGATCATCTCGATGCTCTTTTTTACTTCCCGGTAGGTCAATAAAGGTTCACCCATACCCATGTAAACGATATTGGTCAATGGGTGATCATAGGTTTCCAGGCATTGTTTGTTAACCAAAACAACCTGGTCATAAATTTCTGCGGCTGTTAGATTGCGTTTTCTTTCCATCAGTCCGGTAGCACAAAAGGCACAGCTGAGGCTGCAACCTACCTGGCAGGATACACAAACCGTAAACCGGTTATCTTCAGGAACGGGAATGAGAACAGACTCCATCAGATGTCCGTCATGTAGTCTGAAGCGGGATTTAATCGTCCCATCCCTGGAGTGCTGAACCTGATCCAGTGTGATAGGATTGATCTCAAAATGTTCCTCAAGCTCTTTCCGTAAATCCTTCGAAAGGTTGGTCATTTCCTCAAAGGTGAAGGCACTTTTTTTCCATAGCCATTCATAAACCTGTTTGGCACGAAAGCGGGCCTGTCCCTTGGCTTTGAACCATTCTTCCAACTCAGGAAGTTCAAATTGGCGGATATCTATTTTTGTCGCTGTAGTAGACATGGTGCAAAGGTACGGGAGTTTTTAGAAATACTATTTTTTTGAAAAATAGTATTTCTAGGAAACCGGCAACCAGCAACCGGAAAATCCTATCTTTGTCGACATGACCGAACTGGACAGATACGCACAACTACTGGAAGCAACGGAATTGGAAAGGGCACAGGAGGAAGCTTACTTTCGAAGTTTATCGGCAAACAAGACTTTGAAGGAAAAAGCCGAGTCTGGCATTTTGTGGTACCCTGTTGAAATCACCAAAAAGCATTACACCATCGGCGAGTATGTCGAGGTAGTTGTTAAACGTTCTAAAGAAGAGACAGGAAAACACCAGTTTCGGGTAGGAGCCGGTTGCGTGGTTTTTAGTAATGGGGCAGAACACCAGGAGTGGAGTGGCACAGTATCTTTCGTGCAAAGAGGCAAGATGGGAGTGATCCTAAAGAATGATTTCCTGCAAAAGGAAGATTTATTCCGGGAGGGTCATGTTGGGGTTGAGCTGGTTTACGATGAACGACCCTATAAGGTTATGAAGGCCGCCCTGAAAGAAGTTATGAGAAGCAAGGAGCCGGTTGTGGAAGCTCTCCGGGCAGGAGTAAGAAACCTTGAAGCATTAGATCTGCCTGTACCAGAAGAAGAATTGCTCCATACGAATACCATTTCACATTTGAATGTTACACAACAGGAAGCTGTTAAAGGTGCTCTTGGCGCAGCTCAGATGAGTATCATTCATGGTCCTCCCGGGACGGGAAAGACCACTACTCTTGTTGCATTGGTTCAGGCATTGGCTAAAGTAGAGAAACGAATTTTTGTCTGTGCACCATCCAATAACGCGGTGGACTTACTGGCCAGACAACTTGATGTTCTGGGAATTCCGGTACTGCGAATTGGAAATGTTACCCGAATCGGAGATTCTATTGCTCATCTGACCCTGGAAGAAAAGGCGAGAAATCATCCTGACTGGAAACATATAAAAAAAGTCAAGATCCAGGCGGAGGAGGCCCAGAAAATGGCTGGAACCTATAAACGGAACTTCAGTGCTCAGCAAAGAAAGGAGCGCCATGAAATGTATAAGGAAGCGCGGGAACTTAGAAAATGGGCCCGTGAATTGGGAGATCGCCTCACAGCAGATATTATTCAGAATACCAAGGTGATCGCAACTACCTTAGTAGGGATCAGTGCTCCGGCGTTGGAAGGTATTAAATGTAATACACTGGTAATTGACGAAGCCTCACAAACCCTGGAAGCGGAATGCTGGAATGCAATGTTGCGGGCACGCAGGGTTATTTTTGCCGGAGATCATTTTCAGTTGCCACCAACGGTAAAGAGCCTGGAAGCCAAAAAACTTGGGTTGGATAATACACTATTGGAACGAATGTCAGGGGTGATCCAACACAGTTACCTGCTGCGGGAGCAATATCGTATGAATGATGAGATCCTTTCGTTTTCCAATGAGCAGTTTTATGAAGGGAAATTGTATTCCAATGAAAAGGTTGCTCATCACCGATTGCGGAAAGGAGATGATCCCGTGACATTGATCGACACCAGTGGCTGTGCATTTGACGAAGTTTTTAATAACAAACAACGAAGCTTGTCCAATCCGGGAGAGTATTTTATTCTTAAAGAACACCTTCATGTTCATTTTCAGGACAGGACCACCAATAAATATCCTGATCTCGCAGAGGTTAGTATTGGGATAATAAGTCCTTATGCTGAACAAGTCCGTTATATTCGGGAGCAATTACGCCAGGACACGGATCTTGCCGGCCTCGACATCGAAGTGGATTCTATAGATGGATTTCAGGGACAGGAAAAAGATGTCATTTACATTTCCCTGGTACGATCCAATGCAAAAGGGGAAATCGGTTTCCTGAAAGATTCCCGCCGCCTCAATGTCGCCCTTACCCGGGCCCGTAAAAAACTCGTCATCATCGGGGATATGACCACGCTTTCTTCCTACGACCTTTTTAATCAACTGGCCGATCATGTTGAGAAAAACGGACGGTATCAATCTGCATGGGAGTATATGTCGTGACCTGGTTACAGGTTTCTGGTTACAAGTTGCTTGTTAACTTCGACATTGGAAATTCGATATTCCCGACACTTCGTGTCCATCTGTCGTTCCTCCAGATTCGGGATGTCGCAAAGCTCCATCTGCGGTTCTGACCTGCTAGCTTCGTGTTGTTATTATTAACCACAGAGTACACAGTGATCCCACAGAGCTCTCAGAGTTAAATATTTTCTATTTCCGAAGTTTTTAATGCATATCGATATTATTATGTTTCATTCCTGTAAACACCCATTGATATTTTAAATATCTCCTGGTACTGCTAACTGGTACTGCTAACTGGTACTGGTACTACTTTTGCGTTCTTAGCGCTTCTTAGCGCTCATTGCGGTTAAACCTTCCTTTTCCACCAAAACCTCCCCAATCTGCATCTATATCATTGTTCAGCAAATCTACCATCATGTCAAAACTACCTTTCTTTCCAGCCTTTGGATGTTGTCTTATCCTTTCCCTTTTTTCCACTCCTGTTTTCGCCCAGGAAGAAGCTCCGGAAGA
>QQUB01000368.1 GCA_008501835.1 Bacteroidota bacterium | reverse complement strand
CGGCATGAGGGGTTTTTTTATACCGGTCTCAACCTCTGAAATGTTTACCAGTAACGCACTATTGACCTTTTTGATAAAAGCATCTTTATACCATGTTCTTTTGATCTCTGCAAGTTTTTGCTTTGCAGCATCAACACTAGGGAAAATGCCCGTAAGCACCTTGACTTTATTATCGTTTAGAATGGCGTAAAGTTGTCCATACTCACTGAATTTCTCCCATTCGATATCCTTTTCGATGTAACGGGTAGCCATCTGAATGACGGTTACCGTTTTGCCTTCATTGAGGTGTCTTTCCTGGGTAAAGGCGTTGGTGTAGCCACGCTCCCTAAGGCTGGCAACTACCCGGTCAGCCCTGGCTTTATCATCAAACCCACCGAGGTAGATCTTGGAAAGATTGCCATCCAGCTGGTAAGCATAAACCAGGCCATAACGTTTGATCTCATTGAAGTCATTGGATTTGGCATCCAGGAATGTACCCACTACAACGGTGAAGTATTGCTGGGCTGTGACTATACCGGAGCACAAAAACAAAATGCCAAGTATAAAAAGTGAACGCTTCATAAATTTATTTTTGTTTTCAAGGGATTATTGCCTGAATCTGCTTTAGAGCTAGTTTGAATTTTTAAACATACTCTTATGACATTCAGGCAAAATTCAACTACCTAACGTTTATTACGTTAAATAAATTACTTTTTTTACAAAATGTTTCATTTGTAAAAATAATAGCAAAAACTATACAATGAAGGTTTTTAACAATTTTTTGTTTATTGCTTAAGCCCCAGTTCTCTGAGTCTTTCATCCAGGAATTCTCCGGCAGTGGCATCTTCATACCTTTTGGGTCTTGCAGAATTAATACAACTTGAAAGACTCGTGAGGTCCATATCAGCACGTGGATGCAGGAAAAATGGTGTTGAATAACGAGGTTTTTTTAACAATTCCTTATCCGTTGGGTTTACAACCCGGTGGATAGTAGATCTCAATTTATCATTCGTTAATCTTGCCAGCATATCGCCTATATTAATGACGATCTCGTTGGGAGCCGGGTTCACATCGATCCATTCACCATCCAGGGTTTGGGCCTGCAAACCGGCAGCATTGGCACCCATGAGCAGGGTGATCAGGTTGATATCTCCATGTGCAGCTGCGCGTACTGCTCCGTCGGGAATGTCATCCACATTTTCCAACGGGTAATAATGTAACAGACGCAAAACACTATTGCCATTGTGAATTTTATCATCGAAATAATCTTCGTCCAGGTCGAGGTATAACGCAATAGCTTTGAGCAGATTTCGGCCGGTATTTTCAAAAGTACGATAAACTTTTTGGCAAACCTCCTCGAATTCACTGACCTCTTTGGGCCAGATGTTGTCAGGATAGGTGTCTTTGATGGGGTCTCCATCTGTCACGGTTTGGCCAACATGGAAAAACTCCTTTAGATCGGGTACTTTTTGTCCTTTGGCACTTTCCCTGTTTTTACTGATATATCCCCGTTGACCAGCCAGGCCAAGATCCTCGTAATTTCGCTTTGAGGCATCATCGAGTTCGAAAAATTTAATGGCAACCTCAAATAATTCGCTTCGCAAGGCCTCTGTAACTCCATGATTTGCTACGATGGCAAAGCCCATTCTGGAAAAGGAATCTCCGAATTCTTTAATGAAGTTTTCCCTTTTTTCCGGGTTTCCTGAAACGAAATCCAAGTAGTCGACCTTAGCTATTGTGTTGTTAATCATCTATTCAATTTTTGGTGATGTTCCTTTGGTAAATATTACGATTTTTTTCGGGGAATCGGAAATAAAATCCCGGGTATTTCCGGTTTTCAAATAATACTTAGTAATTTTATTTCCACGCAACCCACTTCATGCGTACTACGTCTATATTTACAAAACACCCATTATGAAAAAGATATTTACGCTTGCTTTAACAGCAATCATCCTTCCTTTTACAGTCTCTGCCCAATCCACTTTTGATCGGGTATATGAGGTTTTTCAGCAAAAATGTACTCAATGCCACAATCACAATGACCCCGCCGGTACTCTTGACCTGGAAGGGGCAGGAGCAACCTTGTCGCAAAAAAAGGCGGACGTTTACGATAAAATTTTCATGATTAACCCGGAAAACAGCACTGCTGCCTCCGGTGGAGATAAATTAATTTACCCCGGAAGGGCCGATAAAAGCTTTTTATTCAGGAAAATTAACGGTGGTCTCGAACCTGGAATAATGTTAAACAGTGGCGAAGGACAACCGATGCCTGCCTATGGAGGGCAGGAGCAACTTACCACTGAAGAAAAAGAACTCATCAGGCAATGGTTGCTTTTCGGCGCTCCGGAAAACGGATCGGTGGCGGATGAAGACCTTATTCATGATTATTACAATACCAATGGCATGGATGCCTTCCCTGATGGAGCACCGGAAGCACCGGACCCGGCAGATGGCTTCCAGGTTAAGGTCGGGCCCTTTTTCATCGAACCGGCAGGAGAGGTGGAGTTTTTTACCAAATACGAACTGGGACTTCCGGAAAATGTTGATGTAGACAGGATTGAAGTGATTATCCCAACTTTTTCACATCATTTTATCATCTACAATTTTACCGGGAATGGAGATGCTCCCATCCCGCACGGCTTTCGTGTTGATGCTGATCATTCGGAGATCAGCCTGGTTGCGGCCGTTCAGGAGGCTATCGACCTTCAATTGCCCCAGGGATCTGCATTTATCTGGGATCAGGATATGGTATTGGATCTGAATACGCATACGATTAATTATTCGGCGGCTCACACCTATAAAGCTGAAGCCTACGTGAATGTTTATACCAAACCTGCCGGAACAGCCGCTCAACAAATGCATACTGCCCTCATTGTCAATTCGGATATCTATATTCCCAACAACGGTAATGAAGTGACTCATACACAAAGTGTTTGGGTGGATGGAGCCAATGATATCTACCTTTGGGGAATGATGGGACATGTTCATAAGTATGGAACCGGTTACAAAGTCTATGAAAGACTACCTGGCAATACCCAGGGAGAACTGCTTTACGATGCCTCCTGCGCTAATGGTGTGCCGGGTTGTGTGTCCCCGTATTTTGACTATCAGCACATTCCTATGAGGTATTTTGAACCCTTGCGGCAGTTGAGTTTTGACACGCAATACGGCATCATTCACGAAGCTTCCTGGGTCAATGATGGCCCTTCACCTGTCTGGTGGGGACCGACCTCCAACGATGAGATGATGGTCATGATCATGATGTACCTGCTCGACACGGAAGGAGTGACCACGGAAGTATTTGACCCGGAAAATACCCTGGAAGGCTTACAGGTTTTCCCGAATCCGGCAGAGGAATCATTTTCGATCCAATTGCCGCCATCTGTGCACAGAGCAGACCTTTTTATGTATGATCTTTATGGAAAACAGGTTATGGCACTCGATAACTTAAGTGCCGGAGTCAACACCATTTCACGTTCCGGCCTTCCTGCAGGAATTTATTATTACCAGATTCAGGATGAGCAGGGCAGGGGACAAAGCGGAAAGATAGTTTTGAGGTAGGAAGTGAATATGTACCCCGCTGGTGGGATTGGCGTTAAATTTGGGGTGGATTATTTCCTGAGGGCTAATCCACCCCCGATTTTTTGAGAAAAAGATTTTCTTTTTCTCAAAAAACCGACCCCGCCAGCGGGGTATAGGGAGTATTGCTTATTTTGAAATGAAAAAGAATCCCATACTCCTCACACACGAGAATCCTTTTGGCCCTGTAGGGGCCCCATATCGGTAAAAGCAAGCGGCCAGAATAACCCTCGTGCCTATAGGTACGAAATCTCTGTCCCTAAAAGAAACATCCCGAATCTTTCCAGTGGAAAAACCCGGGATGCAAAATCTATAATTAGAATAATTCAAATATTTTCGATGCTTTAAAACGCCACATTCACCCCAACCAGGAAGTTCCTGCCGGCCTGCGGGTATAATCCCGTTAGATAACCAAGCTCTCCACCAGAGTAGAAGCTATAGGACCAGCCATTAGATACATATAGTTGGTCAAACAGATTCCTCACCATCACAGTAAGGCTTATTTCTTTTGCAAAACCTGGGAATAAATCGTACTTGATCCTCAGGTTGGCGTATCCATATGGATCCAGAGACAAGTTGTCATCTGAGGTCAGATCAAGGAATTGCTTTCCAACGTATTTGTATTGTAATGCCAGTTCGAGATTATGTTTTTCCTGCATCTTGGCATTAAAAAGTTGGTAGGTCAATTCTGCCCCTGCGATCAAATTTGGTGAAAATGGAAGATCAGTGTCTTCATAATCAACAGCTTCCTGTGCCCAGGTATCCCAGTTATCTACATAATTGGTGAAGGCGACCACCTTATTCTGACTCAGTGTTGCATTTGCATTAAATGCAAAACCCGCCGGCAATTGCATGCCCCCGATCAACTCAATACCAGCACGGTAACTTTTATCCACATTGATGCGGGTATATTCGCCAACATCATTTAAACGTCCTGTCAATGCCAGCTGATCCTTATAGCTCATATGATAAAGTACAACCTCTACCAGCGATTTGTTAGTAGTCCATTTGTACCCTAATTCTGTATTGTAAAGTCGTTCCGGATTCGGTCGCTGCGAAACAGGGTTTTCCGTATAGTCATTACGGTTCGGTTCCCTGTTGGCCACAGCAAAAGAAGCATAAACCTCATTGTTGCGGTTGAGTTGGTAAATCAAACCCGCCTTGGGATTGAAAAAACTCAGTTCATCTGACTGCTTAACATTATTCAGATCATCATCAATACCCAGGAATTCATAATTAACCGATCTGAACTGGAGGTCCGCATAGGCATTCAGCCCAGGCATCAATACGAAGTTTAATTTGGTGTAAATATTAAAATCCTTTTTCGTAGCATCATTATCGTAGTAGATGAAAGGCATCTCGTTGATGGAATATCTTGCCCAGATGACATCTCCGAAGTGACGCCCTTCATAAATATGGTAGGCACCACCTACTGTAGCCTGAAATTTCTGTGAATTATTGCTGTATGACAGGTTATAAATGGCGCCATAAAAATTATTGTCCAGCCACTTGCGACGCACAAGATCAGTAGTTTCGATCTCCTCAGGTACTGGTCCGGAATCTAAATTATAATCACTGAAGGATTCTTCTCCTCTATAATTTTCATAAAAACCTTTCCCTTTGGTGAGGTGCAACCCAAGCTTCAATTTCAGATTGGCGTTAAGCTGGTTATCATAGAGCAACTGGTAGTGGGTTTGGGTATAATCATCCACTTCATTGTCGTAAAAATTATTTTCACCGGGCATATCTTCTCCGGCACTATTGTAGGTCCGCATTTTAGGATCATTAGCCTGCTCTTCAGAAACACCATTCCAGGCCTGGTAAGTAACCTCGTGACCTGAAAAAATGTTGAATCGCAAGAGACTGTTTTCTCCAACATAAGCACCTGACAATGCAAAGGCATCCAAATCCGCAGAACCACGATCCACATAACCGTCAGAAGTGATCCGGGCAATTCTTCCGTCAAAGGTAAATTTGTCTTTCAGCATTCCGCTGCCAAACCTGATATTGCGTTTGAAAGTATTAAATGAACCAAGGGTGGTTCCAATACTTGCATAAGGGTTTTGCTGAAGATCATTGGTTTTGATGTTGATGGAACCGCCAAATGCTGCCACACCATTGGTAGAGGTTCCTACACCTCGCTGGATCTGAATATTGTCAGCAGAAGTGGCAAAGTCAGGTAAATCTACCCAATAAACTCGTTGAGATTCTGCATCGTTGAGCGGAATATCATTGATGGTTACGTTCACCCGCTCTGAATCAGACCCCCTGATCCTGATCCCTGTATATCCGATTCCTGTTCCTGCATCGGAGGTCACTACTACTGAGGGTGTCCATTGCAACAAATAGGGAACGTCCTGACCGAGATTGTTCTTCTCAAAAATTTCCTTGGAAATATCGGTATTGGTCATGGGTGTTTTATTATCTGCCCGGACCGCAAGCACTTCCAGAGATTGAAGGGTATAAGCCTCTTCCTTCAACCGCATGTTTAAAAGAAATCTGGCTGAATTAGCTACAACCGTTACGGGCACTCTTTCCGTCTTATGCCCGATAAAGCTAAAAACAACTGTGTACTCACCGGGCATTAAGCCTTCAAAGGAATACTTTCCGTTTTCGTCTGAAATGGTTCCCCTGCGGGTTCCTTCGATGTAAATACTGGCACCTGTGAGGGTTTCTTCATTGAGATCCGTTACCGTTCCTCTCAATTCTGTTTGAGCGCTTAGGGTACCTGCCATCATTAACCCCAGGCATAGCACTACGCTCCATCTGAAAAATTTCATAACTGTTTTTTTAAAATACCTCACCTTCCAGGGGTTGAAAGATGTAAAATTATTTCCCTTCCCGGCATTACCCGGGCAGGTTCCTGTCTGAAAAGGATTTTTTGGCGGAGGTCCCGGAAAAAACGCTTAGCTTTGCCGATCGTTTTTGGGCAGAACCTGTTTTCAGACAAAGGGTATAATCTCAGCCAAGGCTCAAGTTTTTAAGTTTTCGAAACTTGAATTTTGGCACCCCAATGAGCCGCGCAAAGGTACGCAAAACTTTTTACACAATTGTCCTAATTTGAAAGGTAATCATGGCAAAAGAAACGCCATTTCGTAAGAATGAACATGTGATGGGGTTGGTATTGGTAATGATTGGTGCCATTGCCTTTTCCAGTAAGGCAGTGTTGGTCAAACTTGCCTACAGGCATGGTATTGACGCCTTAAATCTGCTGACCCTCAGAATGGTTTTTGCCTTGCCGTTTTATGCCTTAATAGCCTTTTTTACAAATCGATTGGCAGCATACAGACTTACCCGGAAGGATTATTTAATGGTCGCGGGTACAGGAATACTCGGATATTATCTGGCCAGCTTATTTGATTTTTGGGGATTGGAATATATTACTGCCAGTATGGAAAGGTTGATTCTTTTTGCATATCCGTCCATTACATTGATCATGGGAGCTGTGATTTTTAAGACACCTATTTTAAAGTCCCAATATGTTGCACTGGTTTTGACCTACATTGGTGTTTTTGTCATTTTCGCCGGGGATGTCAGTATAGACAACCAAAGTGATCT
>QQUB01000515.1 GCA_008501835.1 Bacteroidota bacterium | reverse complement strand
CTAATTTCATAGGATCCATCCTGTGCCGTCTGGGTTTCCAATATAAGGTCTCCTGTTACCTGGACTGTTACTCCTTCAACACCTTCGGCTTCTTCAGTTGTTATATCTCCAGCCAGCCACGGATCACGTTCCGGGTCACAATAGGGATAGGGCGTGATAGATACAACTAACTCACAGTTTGAAAAATTTGGACCACCCAAACTTCCATCCGGTTGGAGTTGATAGGGATTAAATGCACCATCCCAGGCATAAACAGTCACCCCCAACACATAAGGATCATTACAATCAACCAACAATCCGATTTGGTCTATGGAAGGAATATTTGAACCATCATTAATTGCTTCGGTCCTGTGGACAGTATAAGTAACAGGTTCACTACATAACTCTACTTGTTGAGCAACGATATTCGAGGCCCAAATCACCTGAGTACAACATCCGTCTGGCTGAGGGATAAACGGTAGTAAATACGGATCCAGACAATCAATTTGTGGCGCTACACAATCTACCACACTAAACACCATATCAGCCACCAGGGTATCTTCTCCTTGTATTGCCGTCACCACAAAAGTATGCTGTCCTATCGGATAATTACCCGAAATAATGTATCCGGGATAAACGCCACTCAAACTTCCATACACATCCTCAACCGGCATTTCCCCATTCAAGGAAATCTGGTACGAGATAATGATGTTTTGTTCATCTTCAACAGACAAGCTAAAAGGAATACTAACCGATCCGGTACAGCCGAGCGTATCAAAACTGCAAATGGGTTCCGGCGGTGTACAATCAAGCGTGATGTTTTGAGCCTCGGCTGGATTTTTGAATATCAGGAGGCTTAAGAAAATCAATAAAATTCTGAGTTGAATAATAATCGTTTTGTTCATGGGAATATGTTTAGTTACTGGTTACAAGTTGCTGGTTTCTGGTCCCGACACTTCGTGTGCACTAGATGTAAAATCTCGCTCGGGATGTCACGTTGTTCCATTACTGGTTTAAAAATTTTGCACTCTACACACATCACAATGCACTCTGCACTTCACGATTAATCTAAACTCACAATCGCTGAACCATTTACATCACCGATTTTTATACCAATAAAATTCAGGTGAAATTCATCTTCTGAAATATTATTGATTTTTATTTCTTCAGGAAAAGGTACCACCCAGGGACTTGAAGGATTCGGGAACACATAACTCGCATCAATAAACCTCCAGGAGCTGTTATCCGGCAACGCTTCCAAATTGCCCAAAATCAACTTCCTCAGCTGAATAACATCTGAAATTGAAATACTGCCTGAATTATTCACATCTGCAGCGATCATTTTATAAGGAGAATCTAATGGTTGAATTCCCAAAATATGCTTTTGAATCAAAATAGCGTCGAATGTGGATACTCCATTGGTATGATTCAAATCAAGCATGGGGATAATTTCGCAATCAGCTCCCGCTATAAGATTAGAAAAAATGAATTCTCCATCCTGATCCGTAAGAACAGATATGTCTTCAGCAATATCGACTAACAAATCGACCTGAACTCCATCAATCCCTTCTTGCTCCTCCGTATGTATTTCTCCTCCAATATTTAAATTTGAGGGTAACCCTCCACATCCGCTTCCATTGGGTTGCTGTAAATATACATAGGACAAAAACGAATCATAATTAGCTCCTCCCAATGTGCCATCAGACTGAAGAGCATAAGGATTAAAAGCATTGTCCCAATAAAAGATTCTTACAAATATGGTTTCCTCATCATTACAATCAAATACTATAACCTCAAGAGAATCCACCAGAGGAAAGACACCGCTCAAAAAATCGTCCTCTTTTAAAATAGCAAAGTTTAATGGTTCGGAACAATCAACTTCCTGGTTTACAACAAAATCCAGGGCATTTCCTGTTGATCGACAACAACCATCAGGTTGGTAACTCAAAAGATAACTCATTCCCCATTGAATCTCGGCTTCAGGTGCCACACAATCCACCACACTAAATTCTATATCCGTTACCAGTGAGTCCCCTCCCTGCACAACAGTCACTACAAAAGAATGCTGCCCAATAGGATAATTTCCGAAAATGATATAACCCGGATAAACACCACTCAAGCTTCCATACACATCATCAACCGGCATTTCCCCATCCAAAGAAATCTGATGCGAAACAATGATGCCTTCATTATTTTCAGCCGTCAAGCTAAAAGGAATACTTACTGAACCGGTACAGCCGAGCGTATCAAAACTGCAAATGGATTCCGGTGGGGTATAATCAAGTGTGATGTTTTGAGCTTGAGCCGGAATTTGGAAAGCCAGGAAGCTTAAAAAAATAATTCTGAATAGAATAGTAATCGTTTTGTTCATGGGACAGGGTTTCAGGAATTAATTATAACTGACATCACCGATTTTTATGGCAATGAAATCAACGTTATTAATTTGATCCCAGGGATTTTCTATTTCTACAACTTCAGGAAACTCCTCAACCCAGGGATTAGCAGGGTTAGGAAAAACATAATCAGCATCCACAAACCGCCAAAGGGTATTATTGGGAAAGTCTACAAAAATCCCAAGGATTAGTTTCCGCATTTGGATGATATCTGAAGCGGTAATAGTGGCAGAGTTATTGACATCAGCCGCGATCATTTTGTAAGGAGAATCAAGGGCTTGAATTCCCAGGATATGTTTCTGGATCAGAATACGGTCCAATGTAGACATTCCACTAAAAGGAAAACCACCTAAATCCAAATGGGGAGTTATGGTTATCGGGCCACTGGGATGAACATTCAACTCAAACTCCCCGCTTGTTTCCGTAAGAGCATCCACAAAATCCCCTCCGGTGACTTGTATCTCTACTCCTTCAACTCCCTCTCCGATCTCCGTCTTTACTGAACCGGTTATTTCATAAAAAAATGGATCTGGTTGACAACTGCTACTATTGTAAACCAACGCGTAAGTCGGACAATAATCATAATTAGGCCCTCCAACAGAACCATCAGGCTGAATGGAATAAGGGTTGAAGGCATTATCCCATACATAAAAATTCAAAAGAACGACCTCTATATCATTACAGTCAAATACGATGGTATTCAAAGGTGTGGCGAGAGGATTTATTCCTGACTCAATTTCATCAAGCCTATACACGGAATAATTCAATGGCTCGGTACAATCAAATTCGCTTGAATAAATAAGATCCGTTATTGGGACTTCATAACTACAACACCCGGTTCCATTTAATTGCAGCGCCACAGTCCACCCATTAATACAAATAACCCACGGTGCCACACAATCCACTACACTAAACTCCATATCTGCCACCAGCGTATCATTCCCTTGAATAGCCGTTACTACCATAGTATGCTGTCCAATTGGGTAACTCCCCGAAATCATATAATCAGGAAAAATGCCGCTCAAACTTCCATAAACATCCTCAACCGGCATTTCCCCATCCAAAGAAATCTGATGCGAAACAGTGATCCCATCTCCATTTTCAGCTAACAAACCAAAAGGAAAATTTACTTCTCCAGTGCACCCTTCTTCATCAAAACTGCAAATAGGTTCCGGCGGGGTATAATCAAGCGTAATGGTTTGAGCCTGAGTTTGAATTTGGAAAGTCAGGAAGCTTAAAAAAATAATTCTGAATAGAATAGTAATCGTTTTGTTCATGGGAGTAGGTTTAGTTACTGGTTACAAGTTGCTGGTCCGCTTCAAGGTCCCGGCACTGGGTGCACGAGGATCTCCCGTTGGTCGATGTCGCTTTTCCATACCCTAAGCCCGGCAAAGGCAAAACCTTGAAAATACTCTCTTTTCTGCATTCTTCTCTCCGCCATTTCCGTACACCGTCTACCGTCAGCCGTACACCGTCCATCGTCCACCGTAAAACATCAATCCGGCGTAGCTGATACATTCACATCACCGATCTTAATAGCAATGAAATTGACTTCAACATCTCCGGTAACAGGACCAATATTTAGTACATCGGGCAGGGCAGTTACCCAGGGATTTGCAGGGTCGGGGAAAATGAAACTTTCAGGAATAAATCGCCAGGAAGTATTATTGGGGAATTCATCCTCCATGCCATAGAGCGCCTCCATAATATCAATCATATCCGCTTGTGTAATGGTCCCGTCGTTATTTACATCAGCAGCGATCATTTTGTAGGGAGATTCTAATAACTGGACACCCAAAATGTGTTTGGACATAAGTACCAGATCAAAAGTGGAAACCCCATTAAAAACAGGACCTTCTACAAAAGGCCAGATACTGCATAGATCCCCGGCAGGAATATTCTCAAAAATAAATGCCCCAGAAGCATCGGTAGTATCTGTGTATCCAGACAAACAGGATAAGGAAACTTTTACTCCTTCCAAACCAACATCGTATTCATTGGTAACAGTCCCGTAAATAGTCTGAGCAGAAACAAAAGGTAAGTAAAACAGGAATAGACAAAGCAGTCCCCAAATTGGTTTTAGGTTAATAGTATTCATGAGATTTTTTTTGTTTAGACCCTAAAATTAAGGGGTTTTGGGATGGGATGCAAGTACATTGTTTTTAGCAAGACTGGATCTTCATTCAAAACCGTAGGCCGTAAACCGTCCACCGCCAACCCTTATTCTCTGCCAACTGGTACTGAGTACTGGTACTATCTAAGGACTGAGGACTGAAGACTGAGAACTGAGGACTGAGAACTGGAACTAAAATCTTGTCTTTCAAATTACCAAACAAAAAACCCCTCCCTATTTTCTCAGATGATTTTTTGTCAGGTTTGATCTTTAGCCTATCTTGGGAGGCATTTCCATACAAAATTATTTTCCTCACACTCAAATAGACAAAATGCAACGATTCTACACCTCTGTAAAAATCCTACTGTTCCTGTTTTTGGCCGGACAATTAAATGCTCAGATTTCGTTTACCAACAGAAATGACATGCTCACCAATAGCAACTTCCACAGTGGAGTAGCCATCACGGTAGCTGACATGAATAATGACGGGCTCGACGACATTTGCCGAATGAATAATGGTAACTTCGTGGAAATTCAGCACCAGTTACCTGGAGGCAATGGGTTTTCTAATTTGTCTGTAATGTCTGTTAACGGTGGAAGCCAGTGGAGTATGTGCGCCGGAGATGTTGACAATAACGGATACACCGACATTCTCGCCGGTGGATATTATGATGAAATCAAGGTCCTAACTGCCAATAGTGACGGAACAGCTTATACTTCTCAATATATGCCGGGAGCTACCATCTTCGCCCAATGTTCCAACATGGCGGACATCAATAACGATGGTTTCCTCGATCTTTTCGTTTGTCATGATGATGCAGAAAGCAGAATCTGGGGAAATAATGGAGACGGTACCTTTTCTGAAGCTGACGACTGGATCGATATGACCACCACCCCTGCATCAGATAACTCAGGGAATTATGGCAGCATATGGACAGATTTTGATAATGATGGAGACATCGATCTCTACATCGCTAAATGCCGCGGCGGTGTTAGTGATCCAACCGACCCACGCCGGATCAATGCTCTTTTTGTAAACGATGGGGAAAATAATTTTACAGACCTGGCTGAAGAATATGGTCTCAAAATCGGTGCTCAATCCTGGACAGCAGATTTTAACGATATCGACAATGATGGTGACCTGGATTGTTTCATTACGAACCACGATGTTGCCAATATGCTACTCGAAAATGATGGTACAGGCCATTTCACGGACATCTCTGAAGAAGCCGGCATCATCGGCAGTCAATTCCCGATCCAGGGAGTTATGCGTGATTTTGATAACGACGGTTTCGTGGATATCATGATCGCAGGGGGTGAGCACGAACTTTATCGCAACAATGGAGACAAAACCTTCACCCTTGTCCAGGGACTTTTCAATAATAATGATATGGAATCCTATGCTATCGGTGACCTGAATAGTGACGGATACCTGGACATTTATGGCGGTTATGCCGAAATTTATACCAATCCATCCAATATTGATGACGTACTTTGGATCAATGATGGTGGCGAAAACCACTATTTATCCGTTCGTCTGGTAGGCACAGAAAGTAACCGTGGCGGTGTTGGATCAAGACTCGAAGTTTATGGCCCATGGGGCATACAGATCCGTGAAATCAGATCCGGAGAAAGTTATGGCATCCAAAATTCCCTGAATGCTCATTTCGGACTGGGAACTCATGCCATGGTGGATTCGCTTATCGTCAGATGGCCTTCTGGCATCGTCGACAAGTATGATAATGTGGAATCTAATCAACTGATCACCATAATCGAAAATAATTGTATTTCTCCTTCAGCAGAAATTGCCCTTGACGGTGCAACGACGATCTGCCCGGGAGAAAGCACCACCCTTTCGGCTCCGGATGGATTCGAATACTTCTGGTCAACTGGTGAAAACTCTCAGGCCATTGAAGTTACAGAGCAAGGAAGTTACAACGTTACTATTGATGACGGCACCGGATGCCAGGGAGTGTCTGCGGCCATTCAGATAGTTGTCAATCCGGACAATACACCTATGATCTCCATGGAAGGTGATCTGACTCAATGTCAGGGTGGCACCATCACACTTACCTCAACGGAAGCAGATTCCTATTTGTGGTCAACGGGTGAAACCACACAATCCATTCAGGTATCCGGAACAGATATATACAGTGTTACCGTTCCGGGATTGTGCGAGGAATTTACCTCTCCCGAAGTTAATCCAGGGGTTGCTGTGCTATATCCTGATTCGCCGGTTGTGGACAATGACACACTTTATGAAATCGGTTCCACCATCCTGACCGCAGGTGGTGATAGCCTGACATGGTACGATGCACTTGGAAATATTTTGGGAACGGAAAGTACTTTTGAAACACCTGAATTAATGGAGACAACTTCGTACTTTGTCACTAACACACAAACTTTTGAGGAGAACTTCTTCACCGGTATGGAATCTCCTTCTGCCTCAACTCCATATAGTGGTGGCCAGTACAACGGTGAGATCATTTTTGACGCTATCGATCCGTTTATCCTAAGAAGCGTTACGGTTTACACCGATACACCAGGTGAACGAATTGTGGAATTGCGGGACAGCGACGGAAATGTTCTTTTAGCCCAGAGTTTTAATGCTACGGAAGGGCAACAAGTAGTGTTCCTGAAT